>JAEHDI010001039.1 GCA_016880505.1 Bryobacterales bacterium
GCGGCATCCGGGACAAAGCGGGGATTTGCGAACGTCCCGGTCACAATCGCCGGAATGACCAGCTCGCCCTTTCCGTTGACCAGAGCTGTCGTGAGAAATCCTCCGACGCGCGAGCCTCCCGCTTTCTGGCTCGCGTCGCGGTCCAGAACTGCCGTGAGACGGAGGTTGAGCGACTGATCGACAAGGCTAAAGGTTCCGGCGGAAGAGACACTGGCGCCTTCGGTCTGGATGAGCAAATTGTTGGTGTCGGCGACTCCGTCGCGGACCTGGATGTCGCCCGAAAGTTGAACAATGTCGGTGAACGGTTCACTTTTTCTGGCAAACCCCACGAATTTTCCGAGGCCCGCCATCTGGTTCATCAGATTGATGCCGCCGAGCTTGCCCTTACTGAGCTGAATATTCAAGTTCCCGTTCAGGGTGCGCGCAGCGTCGCCCCCGGAGGACAACTGCATGGCAGCGTCCCCTTTGGCGGCGAGCAACCCATAAAGCGTGTTCTTCAGGGATGTCGGGGTGGAAAGAAGTTGATTGGCATCCACGCCGTCGAGGTTCGTCTTGAGCGCCACGGTCGGCGGCTGCGATTGCAGGTTCACGGTAATACTGCCGCTCTGTCTTCCGCCAAACAACTCGGCCGTCAACGGGGACAGCGTCAGTATCCCTCGGCTGAGAGCGCACTCGGAACGTACGTCTTTGAGGACCATCTGGTTGTAAGCGATCGTTCCGACGTGCACGCTTCCTTTCGCCGTGAAGCTACCCGAGGATCGGCCGCCCGCGCTGCGACTCGGCTGGTTCGTAGCCGTCAACTGCCGCAACTCCGAGAGGTCCAGCCGGTCAATGTCGAAGTTGAACTCCGCTTCCGGAGAAGCCGGATTCCGGACCATCACGTTTCCCCGCAGAGTGGAACTTCCGAGGGAGCAGGACAGGTTTTCAAAACCCGCGGATCTCCCAGCGAAATTGAGGTCGGCAGAACGCACTTGGAGCGGTTTCGTCAGGGCCGGTACGCTCAGGGCGGCATCCCGAATGCTCCCTTGACCCGTGCACTCGAGCTCCGCGATGCGATCGACTGGTCCGCGGATCCTAGCGTCGAGAGTAAGCTGCCCGGTGCCGCTGATGCCGCTCATGCCGAATGCGCTGGCAGCGGCAAGGACCTCCTTCAGGCCGGCTCCAGCCGTCCTGAGCGTCGCGTCGATTCTGGACGCCCGGGTGTCCAGTTCTCCCGAAATCACGACAGGAGCTTTGCCTATCCTAGCCGTCACCTCCGAGGCCTTGAGGACTCCCGTATCCAGGTTGTGGCTGATCTTGTAGTCAAGCCGGATAGGGCGGCCCAGATCGGCTCCGCCGGTGCGGAGATTCGCGAGTTCGACCCAGCCGTTTGCTTTCAGCGCGGAGTTCTGCAGCTCGAAGTCCATCATCGTGGAGAGGCTGCCATCTGCCTTTGTGGCCCCGGTGTTTAGGAAGCTGCGCAGGGCGCTTAGCGGCGCCTGCCGAATCTGGACTTGTCCGGCCAGCAGTGCCCCTTGTGCATGCGCAGGCTCACCGCGTGCTTCGAGGATGAGTACGTCCTTGCCCGCCCCTGGAAGTTGAGCGGACGCATTGAGGCGAAAGGCCTTGCCCGGTCCGAAGTCCACCAACC
>JAEHDI010001040.1 GCA_016880505.1 Bryobacterales bacterium
AGAACCCGGTTACCTTCTCGAAGGCCGGGTTCACGTATTCAATGGTTCCCCGGCTGTCAGTGATCAGAATGCTGTCGGCTGTCTGGTCGACCGCTCTGGCTAGCTCGTCGAACATCGTCCGGAACCGTGCGAAGCGGTCAGAAACCAGCTTGTCCCGATCCTCAGCCGGATCGCACGGGTCTCGCACTGGTGTCAGAAATGCTTCAACAGCTGCTTCGTTGCGCAACAGATTTTCAGGTACGCTGACATCGGAAAACACCACAACGCCACCGCAAGCCGTGCCCAAACCGTCCCGCAGCGGCGTCCCGCTGACATCTATCCAGAGCCCTGCGGGCTTTCGCGGGTTCCTGATGAAGATCAACTCGTGGAGCGCTTCCTCCCCCCGTATCGCCCGTGCGAGCGGCAGTTCCTCTGGTGGATAGGGCGTCATCATGTCGGGCTTGTAACAACCGTAAGCGGCAGACCACGCCGCGAAATCCGACTGCAACGCGCCGATTCCAAGTATCCGCTCGGCCTCTGGGCTGAAGAAGACAAAACGTCCCTCGGCGTCACAAACTATCACACCCACGGCGAGGTTCTTGCAAACCGATGTCAGGATGTCGGCGTCTTCCAGGTGCACCAAGTCCGCGCCACTACGCCCCGCCACGTCTCTCCTCATGCTCCCATTGTAGATTGGAAATAAGCCCTGAAAACCCGGATCCCCAGATCCACCAGTTCCACAGAGCGGGGCGAAATGCGGCCCTCTTGGCCGTGAACGGTATACCGATGATCCTGGGCCAGCACTGACCATTCCGGCCGGTCAACGGTTCACTCTTTCATATAGCTTCCCGGAACAACCATCGAGAGGAGCGGACCCGAGCGATGAAAGAGTGCCCGACCTCCGAGCGGAACGCTCATGTGCGAGTATTGAGGCACCTGCTGCCCGCTCAGAAGTGAGAACAAGCAGGAAAGGAGAATAATTCAATGAGTGTGAAACTGACAACCCACCAAAAGGGTGAGGTGATTATCGTCGACATCAGCGGAAAGCTAACGCTGGGCGAAGGCACCAGCGCCCTGCGCATGAAGATTCGGGAACTGGTGGAGGGCGGCTCCAGACGGATCGTTCTGAACATGGCCGACGTTACCTACATGGACAGCTCTGGTCTGGGTGAACTGGTAGCCGCGCACACGACTGTCACTAGAGCCGGAGGCGAGATGAAGCTGTTGAACCTCGCCAAGCGCGTGCATGATCTTCTGAAGATCACCAAGCTGTACACGGTCTTCGAGACGTTCGAGGATGAAACCTCGGCCGTAGACAGCTTCTCGGTGGCTTAAGCCGGCTGATCTAGGCCTAGAGTAGAACGAGCCGAGCCTGGGAGCGATTCCCATTCTGGCTGACAGAGGGGCAAGTGAACTACTTCATCAATTCGCCTTTAGCATTGCACGTGCGTGACCGTACGCAAACACGTAACACGCCATAAGGCGGCCACGCGGGTACCGGCAAAACCTGTGAAGACGAGTGTGGGCCGACATTCGGATGCACCTCCTCGCCGATCTCTTCGCCTGGCATCCGAGAGCCTCGCAAACTTGGCTTCTCTACACGCCAAGACTAACGATAGTTCGTCCCTTATTCGAGACGGCCGGGGGTCTTCTCACCTCTTTTCCCGATCCCCCCGGTCGCTGTCGGTGCTTACGGCCTTCTTGACGCCGCTGCCGACTTTCTGGGCCGCGCGACCCACTCCAAGGCCAAACTCTTTCCCGCCGGCTATAGGCTTGCCTTTCTGCATCTCGTGGCCAAGTTCCTGACCACCCTGTCCCACCTCTTGCCCGGCCCCCTTAAAGCTGCCGCCTATCGATTCCGGCCCCACGCCCAGTTTGCCGGCCGTCTCCGCATCGAGGCGCCCGTTGACCGTCAGCTTCTCCGACGCCTGGTATTGACGAATGCTCGCGCGTGTACGAGACCCCAGAACGCCATCGACGGGTCCAGCATCGTAACCTTTGTCGCTCAAGCTCTGTTGCACTTTCTTGATGTCCTCTGAACTGGCTGCCAAAGCACTTGGAGTAAGGCTCAGGCCCAACACGCCAAGAGCAACAGTCAAAGTTACTACCGTAATGAATCTCATTTCTCACCTCTCGTGTCGACCGATGACCCCGACGGGTTCTTTGGCGACATCTTCGTTACAGCACGTGCCGTACCGAGTTTTCCCACTGGATAAAGACTGAAACTGCTAGCAAGATGAAGGCGGGGAGCAAGCCAGTACCTCTGATCCGCAGCAATTCCTGCATTCCGTGCAGCAATAACTGCATGAGCCGACAGCTCAGGTAGCAGGACTAGCTTTGAGAGATTCTCAGCTTTAGCGCTGCGCCGCACGTCCCTCTAAGGTGCAGCAAGCACAGCCCCGGAACGAGACGGCAGCCGCGTTCTTCGCGCAGTAGTGTGCCGATGGACCTCGGAGTGCTTCTCCTTCATCGTGTGCGACCAGCCAGCCGAGGTCTGCAGGCATGGTGCGCGACAGAGCGAAGAGCCGGTCGCACAGATTCTGGAGCAAAGGAGAAGGAGCAATGAGTTTCTTGAGAACAGTAACAACAACGGCGTTTGGCCTGGCGCTAATGGGCGCAATGCTAGCGCCAAATGCAAAGGCGGACCCGTGGAACAGGAAGACCGTGATGACTTTCAATGGGCCGGTGGAGATTCCGGGGGTTCACCTCAAGGGGTGGGGGGTGCTGCCAGCCGGCACCTATGTGTTCAAAATCCTGGACTCGCAGTCCGACCGCCACATCGTCCAGATCTTCAACGAGGACGAAACGCAGGTCTACGCCACCATCCTGGCCATCCCGAACTATCGCCTCAAGGCGACTGACAAGACCGTAGTTACTTTCCGGGAGCGACCGGCAGGCCAACCGGAGGCGCTCCGGGCATGGTTCTATCCGGGCAGAAATTGGGGTGAGGAATTCGTTTATCCGAAGGCCAAAGCAATAGAACTGGCCAAGGTCACCAACACACCCGTTCTCT
>JAEHDI010001041.1 GCA_016880505.1 Bryobacterales bacterium
ATCGGCCTGCTCGCCAACGGCCACGTCCTGCTCGAAGGCGTGCCCGGACTGGCCAAGACGCTCTCCGTGCGCATGCTCGCTGCCGCCATCCACGCCAGCTTCCGGCGCATTCAGTTCACCCCCGATCTTCTGCCCGCCGACATCGTGGGCACGCTGATCTACAGTCCGCAGGACGGCAAATACCACGCGACGCGCGGGCCGGTGTTCGCCAATCTGCTGCTCGCCGACGAAATCAACCGCGCGCCGGCCAAGGTGCAATCGGCGTTGCTCGAAGCCATGCAGGAACGCCAGGTCACACTCGGCGGTGAAACCATGCCGCTGCCCTCGCCCTTCCTCGTCCTCGCCACCGAGAATCCCATCGATCAGGAAGGAACCTATCCGTTACCCGAAGCGCAGGTGGATCGCTTCATGTTCAAGGTCCTGCTCGATTATCCCGCCTTCGACGAGGAACGAAAAATCCTCGATCGCATGGCCTTTACCGCTCCGGAAATGCTCGTGCAACCGGTCATCGCCCTCGACGAAATTCAGCGCACGCGCCAGCTCGTCGACCGGATTCACGTGGATGACAAGGTGCGCGATTACGTGGTGCACGTCGTCTTCGCCACGCGCAAACCGGAGCAATACAAGCTCAACCTGCGACATTTCATCCAGTTCGGCGCCTCGCCCCGCGCCACCATCTACCTCACCCTCGCCGCCAAAGCCTGGGCCCTGCTCCAGGGCCGCGCCTATGTCACGCCCGAAGACGTCAAAAGCATCGGGCCCGACGTCCTCCGCCATCGCATCCTCCTCACTTACGAGGCCGAAGCCCAGTCGGTCACCACCGATGACATCATCAACAAGGTGTTCCACGCCGTGCCGGTGCCCTGAACAAGTGCGAAGTGGGAAGTGCGAAGGGCGAACCCTTCGTCCTTCCCACTTCTTACTTCTCACTTCCCCATGACCCTTACCGAACTGCTCGAATCCGTTCATCGCGTCGAGGTCCGCACCAACCGTCTCGTCAACGACACCATGGTCGGCGCCTACCTCAGCCATTTTCGCGGACGCGGTATGGATTTCGAGGAGCTGCGCGAATACATGCCCGGCGACGACGTGCGCGACATCGACTGGAATGTCAGCAACCGGATGGGCCGCCCGTTCGTCAAACGCTTCCGCGAGGAGCGCGAGCTGACCATGGTTCTCGCCCTCGACGTGTCCGCTTCCTCCGCCTTCGGCTCGAGCCATCGCAGCAAGCGCGAATTCGCCGCCGAAGTCGCCGCCACGCTGGCCCTCTCCGCCGCCCGCAGCAGCGACAAGATCGCGCTGCTGCTCTTCTCCGATCAGGTGGAACTCTTCCTGCCGCCGCGCAAAGGCCGCCGCCACATCCTCCGCCTCGTCCGGGAAATGCTATTTCACCAACCGAACCATCGCCGCACGAACATCCCCGCCGCGCTCACGTTCCTCAATCACGTCCTCCACCGCCGCTCGATTATTTTTCTGCTCACCGATTTTCTGCACTGCTTCGGAGCGCGGACAGCCTTGTCCGCACGAACTCCGACCGATACGAGCAGGTCTATGCCAGTTGCAACGATACACATTTCACCGAGTTGCTGGCCGAACGTGAAGGCATCGACATCCGTCGCTATAAAGTCCGCCAGATCCTACG
>JAEHDI010001042.1 GCA_016880505.1 Bryobacterales bacterium
GATGCTGTCGCCGGTGTGGATGCCCATCGGATCGAAGTTCTCGATCGGACAGACGATGACGACGTTGTCCTTGAGGTCGCGCATGACCTCGAGCTCGAATTCCTTCCAGCCGATGACGGACTGTTCGACGAGAATCTCCCGCACCGGGCTCATGGCGAGACCCCAGTCGACATGGCGCTCGAACTCTTCTCGATTGTAGGCGATGTTCCCGCCTGTGCCGCCGAGGGTGAAGGAAGGCCGGACGATGGCGGGGAACCCGACGCGCTCCGCCACCCGCATGGCCTCGTCGCGGTTTTTGGCGACGCCGCTATCCGGGACTTTCAGCCCGATGCGCTGCATGGCCTGCTTGAAGGCCTCGCGGTCTTCCGCCTTGTGGATCGCCTCGGCTGACGCGCCGATCAGCTTCACGTTGTACTTGGTCAGCGTGCCGCGCTTGGCCAGCCCGACCGCCGTATTGAGCGCCGTCTGTCCGCCCATCGTCGGCAACAAGGCGTCCGGCCGTTCCCGCTCGATGACCTGCTCGACGACATCCAGGGTGATCGGCTCGATGTAGGTCCGGTCCGCCAGCTCCGGGTCGGTCATGATGGTCGCGGGATTGCTGTTGATGAGGATGACGCGGTAGCCCTCTTCCTTAAGGGCTTTGCAGGCTTGTGTGCCGGAATAATCGAATTCGCAGGCCTGCCCGATGACGATAGGGCCGGACCCGATCAGGAGGATGCTGCTGATGTCCGTCCGCTTCGGCATGCCTTATCCCACCCTCGAAGGCGGGGCCGGCGGGCCAATCAGCGGCTTTTGGGGTTGCGGCGGGCCCACCGGTGCAAATGGCGACGCGGGGACTCCGCCGGGATGGTAGTATTGCAGCGCGTCAGGCGTCCACAGCTCGATCTGATTGATACGCGTGATGTCCGATGGGTGCGTCGAGAGAAATTCCGGGATCAGGGCCGCCGAGCGGAAACAGAGCGTGCCGATCATCTTGCGGGGGCAGCCGCTCATGCGCTCCCAGAACGGCACCGCTTCCCGGGGATCGTAGCCCGCCTTAGCCATCAATTGGAGGCCGATGAAATCCGCTTCCGATTCCTGCTTGCGGTTGAACGGCAGGGAGACGCCGACGCCGTAGGCACTCTGTATCCCCTGCATCACCGCGGGATCCATGTGGCCGGTGACGGCGGCGGCCAAGGTGCCGAGCTGGGCGATCTGCTCGAGCACGCCGCGGCTGATGCGCTCGGCGCCGTGCCGCTGCAAGGCATGGGCGATCTCATGGCCCATGACCGTGGCCAGGCCGCTTTCATTTTTGGTGATCGGAAGAATGCCGGTGAAGACCGCGACCTTCCCGCCCGGCAAGCAGAACGCATTGATGGTCTTGTCGTCCTGAATCACGGCAAATTCCCAATGGTATTCCGGCCTGTTGGCCACCGCCGCAATTTTTTCGCCGACCCGATGAACGAGATCGTTCACGTCCGGATTGTCGCTCAACGGCGCGGCCCGGAGAATCTCGCGGAAGGCCTTGACGCCCATCTCCATCTCTTTTTCCTCGGACAGGAAAATGAACTGATCGCGCGCGGTCCCCGGCGCCTTGTAGCAGCCGGTCAACGAGGCCAACAGGCTGAGCGCGGCTCCGGAACCCAGCATGGTCCAGAGGCCGACGACGCTCCGCAGGCCCAGGACCAGCGCCGCACGGCGTCCGAGCGGCGTCGCCATGAATTGGTCCAACGAATCTGATTTTCTTCCGTCCATCATTGCTTCACGCCATCAGCCATACGCTATACGCTCTTTGTCTTTTGTTCACGGCATCCAAAGGTACATGAATTGCGGTGTGCCGCTGCGCACGAGGGCCATGAGGTCAAAATTTGCGAGCGTGTTCAGCCCGTCTCCTCCGCCGAGAAATTTCGAATAAATATTCTGGCGGAATTCGCCCTGCTGTTGATAGACGACGACACGCGCCTCCGTGAGGCCGGCCTCCGCCTTGGCCAGTTCGAGTGCGTCCTCCAGGTACCCGACGCGATCGATCAGCCCGAGCGCCTTGGCTTGGTCGCCCGAATAGATGCGCCCGTCCGCCAGTTTTTTGATCTCGTCGGCGGTCAGGTTGCGCCGGCCTTCTTTAATGACGGCCAGGAACCGTTCGTAAAATCCGTTGATGACGCTCTGGAAAATGGCGCGCTCCTCCTCGGTCATGGCCCGGAACGGCGAGCCCATGTCTTTCCTGGGGCCGGACGTGATGGCACTGGCCTGCACGCCGATTTTTTCCAACAACCCGTGCGCGTTCATCGAGAGCATGATCACGCCCAGGCTGCCGGTGACCGAGGACGGATGCGCGACGATTTTATCCGTGGCCACGGAGACGTAATAGCCTCCAGAGGCGCCGACATCCATGATGGAGGCGATGATGGGGATTTTCTTCTTTTGCTTGAACATGCGGATCTCGTGATAGAGCACGTCGGACGCCGTGACCGTGCCGCCCGGCGTATTGACCCGCAGCACGACGGCTTTGACGTCCGGGTCGGCGGCGGCTTTCATCAAGGCTTCTTTGAAGCGGGCCACCTGGCTGGGCAGGACATAGAAGCTATGTTCCTCCGCCGAGCTGATCAGGCCGGACAACTCGAGCATGAGCACTTTGGACGGGCCGGATCCACCCAGTTCTTTTTCCATCAGCGGTCCTGGCCCCGGCGGCAGGTTGATCGTGATGCATCCGGGAAGGATGGCGAGCACCGCCGTGATGACGATGCCGGGGACGAACGAAAAGAACTTATGCATGTGAGTTCTCCATCATCTGAACAAATTGGTTAAAGAGGTACGCTGAATCGTGAGGGCCAGGCGACGCCTCCGGATGGTACTGCACGGACAGGACCGGATGATCCAGGCACACCATGCCTTCAACGGAATCATCGTTCAAGCTGAGATGGGTGATGGCGACGCGGCCGAATTTCGTGTCGACCATCGGCGTGGCGGCGGTGTTGACCGATACCCCGGCCGGCGGCTTCACGGCAAAGTTATGGTTCTGCGAGGTGATCTCGACTTTTCTTGTGCGCAGGTCCATGACGGGATGATTGGCCGCGTGGTGCCCGAATTTCAATTTATAGGTCTTGAGCCCCATTGCCAATCCCAAGATCTGATGGCCGAGACAGATGCCGAGGATGGGCAGCGTGCCGATCAAGGCCCGTATCGCCTCGATGGCATAGGGGACGGCTTCCGGATCGCCTGGCCCATTCGAGAGCACGATGCCGTTCGGCTTCATCGCCTGTACCGTCTTGGCCGGCGTCGAGGCCGGCACCACCGTCACGGCACAGCCGACATCCACCAGCCGGCGCAGAATATTCTGCTTCACGCCAAAATCATAGACCACGACACGGAACCGATCGTTCCGCGGCCTCTTGGTATGTGAGCCGTTCGTCTCCGGCGCCCAGGCGCCGGACCCTTCCGTCCATTCATAGCTCTTCTGGCACGTCACTTCCGCGGCGAGATCTCTCCCGACAATTCCTCGAGCGGAGCGGGCCTTCTCCACCACTCGTTTGTGGTCCAGATCCACGTGCGAGATGACGCCTTGCTGCGAGCCGGCGTCGCGCAGGTGGCGGGTCAGCTCCCTCGTATCGAGCCCTTCGATGCCGACCACGCGGGCTTGTTTGAGATAGTCATCCAGCGGCAGCTCCGCCCGCCAGTTGCTGGGAGTCCGGCTGGATTCCTTCACGAC
>JAEHDI010001043.1 GCA_016880505.1 Bryobacterales bacterium
CGGAGTGGCGACAAACACCGCATCCACATCCTTCAGATCGACGACCTGCTTCCAATTGCTGTACGAACGCGGCTGATGGCGGGAAGCCGCCGTGGCTGCCTTATCTCGGGCCTCCGGATTCGTGTCACAAACAGCCACCACCTTAATGTTGTGCTGTTCGAGCGCCTCGCTGAGGAGGCTGCTCCCCCGATTGCCAGTGCCGACGAAAGCCGCACGAATTTCTTGTCTTTCCTGCGCCTTTGCATCTAGCTTGGCGACCGCAACAGCGGACGAGAGCAGAAAACTTCGCCTGTCGAGCTTCATGGATCTAAAGTTCTCCTGAAAACGCGGCTATTGTACCTCTTCCGTCACTGCGTTGGAAGAACTTTAAGGATCAGCCATATTCCTGTAACTTATGTAAAATTAACAAGCCGAATACTTTACTGAAAGAATTAATATGTATCGCCTTGACTCCATCGTGAATAGGGTAGTATAAACCTGTTAGCGGAGCTAGACTTCGAGGGTTAGAGTATCCGCACATCGGGGGTCCGAAGAATGCCAAAACAGAAGAGTTATGCGCCTCCCAACAGGCGAACACCACTCGGGATTCTGACCTGCTTGGTGGCGTCGTGTCTATTCGTTGCTGCCATTCCTGCCGCTGCCCAGATCGCCACCGGCACCATAAGCGGGTATG
Source organism: Bryobacterales bacterium (assembly GCA_016880505.1). Lineage (GTDB taxonomy): Bacteria > Acidobacteriota > Terriglobia > Bryobacterales > Bryobacteraceae > JAEHDI01. Next base: position 674 of record JAEHDI010001043.1, read on the forward strand.
TGAAGGACCCGACTGGGGCCGCGATCCCGACTGCAACTGTCACAGCGAAGTTGGTCTTGCAGCAGGCTGTTCGGACGACCGACACCAACACAGAAGGCTTCTACACGATGCAGGCCCTGCCTCCCGGAATGTATGAAGTCACGTTCGAGGGCAAGGGCTTCCAACGCCAAACCCAGACGAACATTCAGTTGACGGTGAACCAGAACTTGCGTCTCGACGCCTCGCTGGCAATTGGCGCGGTCGAGACACAAGTGACCGTCGAAGCAACGGCGCCCCTGGTCGATACCACCTCGCATACCCTGTCAGGCCTGGTGGACGACCGCCGGGTCGTTGACCTCCCGCTCAACGGCCGCAACGTGATCGCTCTCGCCCGCATCCTGCCGGGCGTCCTGAACGTAGCCGCTCCCCAGCAAATGAGCGACGCGCGCGGCGGACCGGAGATGAACGTCAACGGCGGCCGCTCCAACATGAACTTGTTCACCTTCAACGGCGGCTATTTCAATAACCCCTCGCGCAACACCGGGATGAACTACCCGCCGCCGGACGCCGTTCAAGAAGTCCGCATTCTCACGCACAACTTCGCGGCGGAGTACGGGCGCAACCCGGGTTCGCAGGTGACCGTCGTCTCCCGCTCCGGCACGAATGAATTCCACGGCTCCGCGTGGGAGTTCCTCCGCAACGATAACCTCAACGCGCGCAACTTCTTCTCGTCGCGCGTGCCCACGCTGATTCAAAATCAGTTCGGCGTCGCGGGCGGAGGGCCCGTGGTCAAAGACAAGCTGTTCTTCTTTGGCTCGTACCAGGGTCTCAGGGACCGGCGGGAAGCGCAGACGGTTGAAGCGTTTGTCCCGAGCGCTGCTCAGCGTAACGGCGACTTCACCGGTCTCGACTTCGAGCTCATGAACCCAGCCAACCCGGTCACCGGTGCTCCGTTCACCGATTCAGCCGGCCAGCCTTGTGTGCAGGGCAACAAGATTCTATCCGGCTGTATCAGCCCGGTGGCGAAGAACCTGCTGGAATTCGTACCGGAATCGCCGTCGGGGTCGGTTAGTTCACTCGCTGCCAGTCCACGCGATGGCGACATGTGGATGGTTCGGGGCGACTGGAATCAGAACAACAACCACCGCATCTACGGCAGCTACTTTTCCGACCACAACAAACGGGCGAGCCCGTTCGCCGCGGGTGGCAGCATTCCCAACTACATCTCGGAAAGCTTTGTACAGGACACCCGGCACCTGACAATCAACGACACCTACACGATTAGCCCGACCCTGTTGAGCCAGGCGACGTTCACCTTCCTCGACACACCGTCCGATCAGGTGCAAACGCGGACCATCGATCCGAAGGACCTCGGCATCAACATGCCGCAGTACCTACCGACGGGCGCAGTTTCGGTCGATGTGGGCGGCGGATTCGTTCTCGGCTCTGGGTTCACCACCCGGTTCTACAGCCGAAACTGGCAGTTCCGGGAAGCATTGACCTGGATCAAGGGTAAGCACAACTTCAAGTTCGGTTATGAGGTGCTCCGGCTTCAATTCCGCCAGGTCTTCATCGGTTCCCCGGGCTTCTCGTTTACCGGATCGCGCACCGGCGACCCAGTGGCCGACTTCATGGTCGGGGCGTTCGACAGCCTATCGCTGAACTTTGGCATCCGCGACACGGACGCGCGGACTTGGGCGCACGCCGCCTTCTTTCAGGATGAATTCAAGGTCACCCCGCGCTTCACTCTGACCCTCGGGATTCGCTACGAGCCGTTCCTCCCGTGGATCGAGAAGGACGACCGCATCAACACCGTCGCTCCAGGGATAAAGTCGAAGGTTGTTCCGGACGCACCCGTCGGGGTCCTGTTTCCGGGCGATGTACCGCGGGGTCTCGCCGACAACGACCTGAACAACTTCGCGCCGCGAATCGGTTTTGCCTGGGATATCTTCGGCAACGGAAAGACAAGCCTCCGGGGAGGTTACGGGATCTTCTATGAGAGCGTCAATGGGGACTCTCTCGCCCAGGAGAACCCGCCATTCGCGGGCTTCTCCAGCGTGTATAGCGGGCGAATCGAAGACCCGTATGGGTCGGTCAGGCTGACGCCTCCGCCGGCCCAGACCACATCGAAGTTCGGCTGCGTCGAAATCCCGACTTATCCCGGGTACAGTTGCCCGCTGTTTCCGCTGCCGATCGGCGGAGTGTTCACACAGCGCAACGTGGTCGCACCGTACATTCAGTCCTTCAACCTGTCCGTCCAGCATCAGTTGACTCCGACACTGATGGTGGAGACCGCGTATGCCGGCAAGATCGGCACCAAGATCGAAGCGCTTCGCACGTACAACCCGGCGCGCTTTATCAACTCGCCTGTGGACGGATCGCCGCCGTCGGACCAGAACATCAATGACCGCGTGATTTTCGAGCCCGGTATCCTGGGCCCTCAAGGGTTCCTGCTCGGAAACGACTTCCGGAGTTGGTACCACAGCTTCCAGGCGCAGGTCACCAAGCGGTTCTCCAGCGGGCTCTCCATTCTCGGCGCGTACACGCTGTCGAAATCGATCGACTCGAGTTCCACCGATAACCTTGGCGCCACCGTCGCTAATCCATTCAACCTGCGCGACGAGCGCGGCCGGTCCGACTGGGACCGCAGGCACGCTTTCGTCGCCTCGTGGCTCTGGTCTCCGCCCATTAAGTTCGCCAGCCCGGTCGCCAATACGCTGCTCGGCGGCTGGACGCTGACTGGAATCCACACCTTGCAGAGCGGAGGGCCGCTGACGTTCCTGATGGGGGACGACGTGGCGCTCGACGGCACCTTCGGCGACCAGCACGCCCAATTGCAGCCGAACGTTACTGTTGACAACATCGTCCTGAGTCACTCAGACCGCACCGCCATGGTGCGTCGGTTCTTCAATACCGATGCCTTTGTCCCGACCAACGATGTGCCGCGGGGCATCTACGGCAACGCCGGCCGGGGTCTGATCAGCGGCCCAGGGATGAGCAGCAGTGACCTGAGCGTCCTGAAGGACTTCCTTTTCAAGGAACCCTGGAGATTACAGTTCCGCTCCGAGTTCTTCAACGCTTTCAACCAGGTGAACTTCACCAGTGTCCAGACCACGGTCAACTCGTCCACATTTGGCCGCATCCGGCGCGCGTCGGACGGCCGCGTCGTGCAGTTTGGCCTGAAGCTGATCTGGTAAGCTTTCCTCATGCGCCGGAGAGGTCTAACCAGACCTCTCCGGCGCATTTCTTTTCTCCCTGACTTCGGAGGTCTCTTCGATGAAAATCGCGGGTGTGGTGTGCCCGGGCATACTGCTAGTGTGTTTTTCCCTTGTCGCCGCGGGCCAGTGGTTTGAACGTCCCGAACCGGCGTGGGAACGGAAGTTTCAGGTCTGGCTCACTGATCCGCACAAGCATGTCTATCCGGCGAGCTTCGGCCGGGATCTCGACAACCGCCGCATAGAGGTGCGGGCCTGCCGGAACGAGTACGTGGTCATCCAGCTTGCGGCGCGTAGCCCTGAGCCTGTTTCGGCACTCTCTGTCCATCCTTCCGAATTGCGGTCGTCCACGGAAGACCGGCTCGGAGCGGAGTTAGTCCGCGTTCGCTATCCGGGTCTGATGCCCGTCGACGAAAACGCCCAGTACACCCCCGATCCGCTCTGGGAAGCTGCGACGGTTGCCCTGCGTCCATACCAGAGCCAGGGCATCTGGATCGATCTGAAGGTGCCAGCCACCGCGAAACCCGGACGCTACGAGGGGACTATCGAGGTCCGCGGCGGACCCACCCCGGAGACCTTCCGTCTTGCGCTCGACGTCCTTCCGGTCATGCTGCCTGAGCCGACTCGCTTCCGGTGTTATCTCAATATTCTGGTGGATCCGTCCTCGGTGGCCCGCTTCAACAATCTGCCGCTCTGGGGTGAAGAACATTGGCGGCAACTCGATCGATACGTCGCCAATCTCGCCGCTCACGGACAGAAATCGATCACCGCCTTCATCGTGGACGACCCCTGGGCCGGAGACACCGGCTTTGCCGTGCGCAACCTGATCGAGTGGAAACACTCCGGTGAATGGAAAGCCGGAGCCGCCGGCGGATGGTCGTTTGACTTCACACCGTTCGACCGCTTCGTTGGCATGTGCCTCCGCGCCGGCATCGACGACCACATCGAGTGCTGGTCGCCCCTAGTCCAGCCCGGCTCGGACCACTCCGTTGTCATCTACACCGACACCCGCACCAGGGAGCGAAGGAAACTCCGGCTGCCCGCCGGCTCCGCCGAATACGAAGCCGTTTGGGGTGAATTCGCCCGCACGTTCCAGGAACACCTTCGCGCCAAGGGCTGGCTCGACAAAGCGTACCTCGCGTTCGATGAGATTAAGACCGAAGTTCTGGATCGCACTCTTCCGTTCTTCCAGAAAACGGTGCCGGACCTCAAGTTGATGATCAGCGGAGGTGACGAGAAGGGTCGGCACATGGCCTACTCGCGCGAGATGGCTTTCTATTACGGCTATTTCAGCCCCGGCGCACCCGCAGAGTTGCCCGACATCCCAGCCCGGCGCAAGGCAGGCAAACGTACGCTGCTGTACACCGCAGTCAGCCCGCTTTATCCCAACACGTTCATCTTTTCCGACCCGCTCGAATCCCGCTACCTCGGCTGGATCGTTTGGAAATGGGAGTTCGACGGGTACATCCGCTGGGCCTGGAACTTTTGGCCGGAACATCTCTGGGACCAGCCGTTATACAAGTGGCCTTCCGGCGACATGTTTTTCGTCTATCCCGGCAAAGAAGGACCGGTGGACAGTATCCGCTGGGAGATGCTCCGTGAAGGGCTCGAAGACTACGAGTGCCTCTGGATTGCGAAACAAGGACTTGAGAAACTCCGCCAAGCCGGCCGCAATCCGGAAGTCGTGGCTCGCGGCGAGAAAGCGATCTCACGCGCCGTTCACCTCGCGACCCAGCAGTTCGACCGCGAACGGGCGCCTAAGGACGTCATCGCCTCAAGAATCGATGAAGCCAGAAAGATCGTCGACGACCTGATTCTGGAGCTTTCCCGCCTCGGTGTCGCCGGTGGCTGAAGCAAGGTTAGCTTTCAGCATTCAGCCGTCAGCCATCAGCTTTAAGCTGACCGCTGATTGCTGACCACTAAAGTTATATTTGAGTGGATGGCCCCCCTGCCCGCACTGCTCGCGCTCGCTGCGTCGCTACTACAGGCGCCTGCACCTTCTCGCGAGGAACGGCAGTGGCTCCTGGAAGCACAGCAGCGTTTCCAGAACCGCCAGTGGGATGAGGCCCGGAGTGCGGCGCTGAAGGCTCTCGAAGCAAACCCGAAGTCTGGAGACGCGGAAACCGTCCTCGGACTCGTCGAGACGATGTGGTCCCGTTTTCAAGAGGCCGAAAAGCACTTCCGGAACGCCGCCGCACTCCAGCCCACCAACCCGCGGGTCCACGCCTACTTGGGCTCCACTTACCTCCAGCAGCAGCGCCTCCCTGAAGCCGGCAAAGCGTTCGAGCGGGTCCTCCAACTTGATCCCG
>JAEHDI010001044.1 GCA_016880505.1 Bryobacterales bacterium
CTATTGTCGGAAATGGACGGTTTCGAGCGAAATGATTTGGTGGTCGTCGTCGCTGCAACCAATCGACCCGACGAGCTCGATACAGCGCTGCTGCGGCCTGGTCGATTCGATCGTCGCATCCTCGTCGATCGGCCAGAGCTGGCAGCTCGAAAGGCGATTCTTGGCGTGCACTCGAAAGGAATGCCGCTAGGCGCCGACGTGAACCTACAGCACGTTGCCGAAAACACCGTTGGTTTTTCGGGCGCGGATCTGGCGAACTTGGTCAATGAAGCCGCCCTGTCGGCCACGCGCCAAGGGAGAGACGAGATTCTGAGCGAGGACTTCTCGATGGCGTTCGACAAGATCGTTTTGGGTGACCCTCGCGAAACCAAGCTGGATGCCAAGGAGAAGAACCGAGTTGCGATTCACGAGTCGGGGCACGCCCTGGTGGCGCGATACTCACCAGAGACGGATCCGCCAAACCGGGTGAGTATCATCCCGAGGGGCATGGCGCTCGGCGTGACGCAGCAAAGCCCCAGCGTCGATCGCCATATTATGGCGCAAGGTGAGCTGGAGGCGCGGTTGCGTGTGCTGATGGCGGGGTACGCGGCAGAACGCCTGGTGTTGGGAAGCATCTCGACCGGTGCGGAACAACTGGCCAGCGATTACGAAAGAGCCCGCCTGCTGCGGAATCTGCCGGAAAACTAAAGACTTAAAGGCCTTGAAAAAAATTTTAAAAAAGTCTAGACAAACGGATGCGGTTGTCTGTATAATCGGGACAACTAAATGCTATTACTTTAGCATCCCCGGCGACGAGGCCCAGCTCGTCGCCAGCCCCTCTGAGTGAAGCCCTGCGGACCCAGACGCAGGGCTTCTATCTTTCTTGAGAGATTTTGGAGCGGGCTGTACACCCTGTCCACCCTCCACGTTATAGTAGGAAATTCGCATGAATCCCGCCGTGGTGCGCCTCGCGTCGATCGAGCGATACGCCCTTCCGTTATGCCTGCTGGTTCAGGCTGTTCTTCTGTTTCCGCAACTCGATTTACTCCCCGTGTGGGGCGATGAACACTACACGATTCAGACTGCTTCTCAACCGCTGTCCGGCGTGTTAGAGACCGTGCGCAAGGAGGTGAACAACCCTCCGCTACATCCCATCCTGGTCCATTTCTGGCTCCAGGGACCGTGGCCGGGAACCGCGCCCGTCAAAGCCAGGGCGCTGTCCGTTCTGTTTGCTCTGGCGGCGACCCTGCTGCTGGACCGGTTGTGGCTTCGGCCCTTGCCCGGGCGCTGCCGCCTTTGGTATCTCGCCCTCTGGTGCCTGTCGCCTTATATGCTGCTTTACTCCCGGATGGCACGGGCGTATACACTCCAGGCAGCCCTCTTCTGCGCGGCGCTGTGGTTCGCCACCCGCCTGTTCACCGGCCAGGGGAAGCTTGGGCTATGGCTTGGCTTAACCCTCACGAGCCTCGCCCTGCTCTATGTGCACTACCTGCCCGGCATGGCCGTACTTGCCTCAGTGGCCGCCGTCTTTTTGTGGAAAGCAGTCCGTGAGCGGAAGCCCAGCCTCCTCGTGGGACTCATGGCGTCGGCAGGTCTGATCGTGATTTTGTACCTGCCCTGGCTGCTCTACCTTCAGGCGGCGATGGGGCGCGTCGCTCGGGCGACCGCCTATTCTCCCTTTGGAGAGTCGGTTACAAGCCATGCCCTCCGTCTCGCCTACCTATTCTTCTCTTTTCACTTCGGCGAGACGCCCCCGGAATGGGTTGTAGCTGCCGCGTTTGTTCTGGCCCCGCTTCTTGGCTTCTGTCTATGGAAGGCGGCCGCGCGGCCGCCGGTGTGGTTCGCCTTTCTGGCCATCGCCGCTCTGGCAGGTTATCTCGCGGCCACCCGGTGGGTCTCGTTCGCCTTTATCCCGGCACGCCTAGTCTTCGTCTACCCGTTCTTTCTGCTTCTTCTGGTTCTCGGTCTGGAGCGGGCCGGAAGGAGGCTCCGCGTCATCTGCCTGACCGGCCTGGTCTGCCTGTCGGCTGCCTCAATCATCCAGTACTTTCTGCGGGAGGGCTTCCTGAACAAGGCATATCTGATGCCCTACGACGAAGCGGCGCGGCTGATCCAATCGGGCACACCCGGAACGGACACGCTCGTTATCGTGGACATGTACAATAACGATCCCTGGCCGCTGGTTGCGAAGCTGCCGGACGGTGTCCGTGTGGTGCAAGTGGCGCCAGGCCGCTCATTTGAGTCACTTAGGAGCGAGGTTGCCACACAGCGCGCGCGAACTGTCTGGTACTTCCGCAATACGCACGACGTGTCTCCAGGCGGGATCAACCGGAAACTGGAGGCTGAACTCTCGGCGGGACGGCAGGTCCGGTCCCACCTGTTTCTCCCCTACTCCCGGCTCGATCGCTGGATGATGCAGCTTCTCAGTTGGCCTGAGCGTCCAACACACGTGATTCAGGTGCTGGAGGTTCGCGGCCCGTGAGGGCCACTTCAGCCAACCCACCTGCTACCCTGTTCTCATGCGTGTGATTTCACGGCGCGCACTGGGGCTCTGTTTGCTTTCGCAAGCACTCGCTGGGCAGTCGCGTGAACTAGGGGGCCGCTGGGCGGCCACGGACGGCAAGCGTACGTACGGCGGAACCTGGCGGGCCTTTCCGCAGCCGGAGCCGGGCACGTGCGGAGGCGACTGGGTCCTGAAGGACGACTCCGGGAATGTCGTGGCGACCGGCACCTGGTCTGTCCGGAAATCCCCGCAGGAATGGCAGGGAGCCTGGCTGGCTCAACTGCCGGACGGCCGAACGCTCTCCGGAAGTTGGACAGCGCAGACGAAACTTCCCCCTTCCAGCGAATTTCTGACGCTGCTCGAGTCTGCTATGAGCGAGAGGCTCACCGGCACGTGGAATTACGGTGGAACTGACGGCTCGTGGTCGGTTCGGACAGACGTGCGCCGGTAGGGTCTGTCAGAAGCCGGGGAGCACCGCCAGTGGATCCGGACGGGATTCTGTCCGGATGCGGAGCACTTCCTTCCAGTCGCGCAGAGAGAACTTCACGACTGTGTTGTCCCCCTGCGCTGAGGCGTAGCCGAAACGTCCGGACGGATCCACCATAATCCCCTCGACATTGGCGCCGGCGTGGAAGCGGTGAGCTACGCGCCGGCTCGCCAGGTCAATCACCGCGACATCGCCCGCCTCGATCAGCGATGCGAGCAGATGCTTACCGTCCGGGGTCAGCGCAAGGCGGGCGGGGTTGCCCGCGATCTCGATTTTCCCGACGACCCGGTTTGTCGCGGTGTCAATGACGGCAATCGTGTTCGCAGTCCGAGTGGCAACGTACAGGCGCGTCCCGTCGCGGCTCAAGGCCAGCCCCATCGGCACCCCTCCCACGGGAATCCTCGCCTCCGGCTTCCTGGCGCCGAACCGGACAAGGGTCACACTTCCAGCGCCAGCGTTGGCCGTGTATGCGGCCTTCTCGTCGTGCGTCAGGACCAGCATGTGGGGAAGCGACTCGCCGAGTTCATAACTCTCGACGATCTTCCGTTCTTTCGGATCCACGACGATCAGTGAGGGCGGGAAGTCACAGGTGATGTAGAGCCGTCCGGAAGGGCCCATTTCAATGCCGTGCGGCCGGTGGAACGTCCCGAGGTCGATCTCACCGGCCTTCTGCCTGCGCCTCAGATCGAGGATCGTCAGCGTGTTGCCGCCCGGACTGGTCTCCGTGTAGCGGTCCACGCCGTAGTTGGTCAAGTACGCGACGGAACGGTCCGGGGTCAGGGCGAACTCGTGCGGTTTGACGCCCGCCGGAACGACCGCGAGTTGCTTTCCTGTCTCCGCGTCATAGAACCCGGCGGAGTCGGCCCATTTGTGTCCGACCAGCAGCACATCGCCCGCGGCGAGCACGGAGGCGGCGGACAGAACGAGTGAGATGGCCCTCTTCATAATTCCCAGTCTACCGTTACTTGCCGACGTTGTAACCTGTTGATTTAGAAAAATTTAGGCGGCGCAAAAAGAAGCGGCCCGATCCATTGGGACCGGGCCGCCGGTTACCCCCACCAACGCGTCCTGGCTGAAGAATCCCTAGCTACAACCGCTGGTGCCGCCGCAGTTCTCGCACTTATAGCAGCTCCCGTTGCGCGTCATCAACCCGCCGCACTCGCTGCAGAGCGGTGCGTCGTCCACCGCTGGGCCGAACGGCAGTGACTGCTGGGGCTCCGGTTCGGTAGGCCGCAACTTCGGCGTCTCACCGGCCTCGGTGATCGTGTACTCCGGCCCGAGGAACTTGGCGCCCATCCAGCGGAAGATATAGTCGAGGATCGATTTCGCGTACGGAATCTGCTGGTTCCCCGTCCAGCCGCTCGGCTCGAACCGCACGTGGCTGAACTTGTCCACCAGGAACTTGAGCGGCACGCCGTACTGCAAGGCGAAGCTGATCGCGGTGGCGAAGCCGTCCATCAGGCCCGAGATGGTCGAGCCCTCCTTGGCCATCGTGATGAAGATTTCGCCAGGTTGGCCGTCGTCGTACAGCCCCGCCGTGATGTAGCCCTCGTGGCCGCCGATCGAGAACTTGTGCGTGATCGATTGGCGCTCGTCCGGAAGCTTCCGCCGCACGGGGCGGTACACGATCTTCTCAGTCACCGGCGCCCCCGGGGCCGCTTTCCTTTCGCCTTTGCCCGTGTTCAGCGGCTGCACCCGCTTCGAACCGTCGCGATAAATGGCGACCGCTTTCAGGCCGAGGCGCCAGCCTTCGATGTAGGCCTCCATGATCTCTTCGACCGTCGACTCTTCCGGCATGTTGATGGTCTTCGAGATCGCGCCGGAGACGAACGGCTGCACGGCGGCCATCATCTTGAGGTGTCCCATGTGATGAATGAACCGCGCGCCGTTCTGCGGACAGAGGCTGCAATCGAAGACGGGCAGATGTTCCGACTTCAGGTGCGGCGCTCCCTCGATGGTACCCGTCGAATCGATGTGGCTCACAATCCGCTCCACCTGCTCCGGCGTGTACCCAAGGCGGATCAGCGCCTGCGGTACGGTGTTGTTAACGATCTTGATCACCCCGCCGCCAACGAGCTTCTTGTACTTCACCAGGGCAAGTTCCGGCTCAATTCCGGTGGTGTCGCAGTCCATCATGAAGCCGATCGTTCCGGTAGGAGCAATCACGGTCGTCTGCCCGTTCCGGAAACCGAAGCTGCGGCCGCTTTCGTATGCCTCCCTCCAAACGGAACCGGCGGTCTCATAGAGGACCGCAGGCACGTTCTCACGCCGAATCCGGCTCACCGATTCGCCGTGCATCTTGATGACTTCCAGAAACGGCCCCTCGTTGTTCCGGTACCCGGCGAACGGCTCCACCGCCCCGGCGATACGAGCACTCGTCAGGTAGGCCTGCCCGCACATTACGGCGGTGACGGCGCCGGCGTAATCACGCCCCTGTTCGCTGTCGTACGGAATGCCCAGCGACATCAGCATCGCACCGAGATTCGCGAAACCAAGCCCGAGCGGACGGTAGTCATGCGAGTTCTTCGCGATCCTGTCGGTTGGGTAGCTGGCGTTGTCCACCAGGATCTCCTGAGCCAGGATCACCGTGTCGACCGCGTGACGGAACGCCTCGGTATCGAACTGCCCGTCCGGGCCGAGGAATTTCATCAGGTTCAACGAGGCCAGGTTGCAGGCAGAATCGTCCAGAAACATGTACTCCGAGCACGGGTTCGACGCATTGATCCTGCCGCTGCTCTTGCAGGGATTCCAGCGGTTCACTGTTGTGTCGAACTGCATCCCAGGGTCGCCGCACTGGTGGGTCGCCTCGGCGATCTGCCGCATCAACTCCCGGGCCTTGTAACGTTTCACCGGCTGCCCCGAAAGCACCGACCGCGTCCACCATTCGCGGTCGTCCGCGACCGCGTACATAAACTCGTCCGTCGCCCGGACCGAGTTGTTCGCGTTCTGGAAGAAGACCGAGCCGTACGCCTCGCCGTCCAGCGACGAATCGTAGCCCGCGTCAACCAGCGTGTGGGCCTTCTTCTCCTCCTTCGCCTTGCACCAGATGAACGCCTCGACGTCCGGGTGGTCGGCATTCAGGATGACCATCTTCGCCGCCCGCCGCGTCTTACCGCCGGACTTGATGACGCCCGCGAATGCGTCGAATCCCTTCATGAAACTCAGCGGCCCGGAGGCGCGTCCGCCGCCCGAGAGGATGGCTTCTTCCTCACGCAGGGCGGAAAGATTCGTGCCCGTGCCGGAGCCCCACTTAAACAGCATCCCTTCCGTCTTCGCCAGGTCCAGAATCGACTCGAGCGAATCCCGGACCGAATTGATGAAGCAGGCGGAGCACTGGGGGCGGGTCTGGTCGGGGGTCAGCTTTCGAATCGAATCCGAGGCCTCATCGTAATACCAGCCGTAGCCGCGGCCCTCCTTTACGCCGACGTTGAACCAGACAGGGGAATTGAAGCAGGCCTTCTGGGTCAGCATCAGGTGGGCAAGCTCGCTCCGGAAGTTCTCCACATCGTCGCCCGTCTTGAAATACCGGCCGGCGCGTCCCCACTCGGCAATTGTGTCCACCACGCGATGAACAAGCTGAGCGACGCTTCGTTCCCGCTCGGGAGTTCCGAGCTTCCCGTGAAAGTACTTGCTGGCGACGATATTCGTGGCCGTTTGCGACCAATCGGCCGGCATCTCGA
>JAEHDI010001045.1 GCA_016880505.1 Bryobacterales bacterium
ACGAGAATCTGGCCGGCCATTCGGATGAGATTGACGGAGAGTTCCGCATCTCGTGGCAACTCAAAAATTCGGAGCGCGGTCCGGTAACCGCCCGTCGTCGCGGAGAGCGTATGCCGGCCGTTGGCGAGCGGTAAAGAGCAAGGGCTTTGACAGGTGAGCGCCGGGTTGTTGTCAATGGTGACAGTCGCGCCGGGCGGGACTGTCTGGACGTTCACCGCGGTGTCGCTCCCGGCGCCTGGCGCCAGTGGCGGCTCCGTCGGTTGTCGAATCCTGCCCGGAGCCTGCTCCATCTCTTGTGTCGCGGGTGTCGCCGCCGCCGCAGGCGGGATGTCTGGCGGGTTCTGCCTTGCCTGGGAGGCTGCCGGGCTCGGACGGGACGAGGTCTTGACAGGCGAGGAAGGTGGCGGTTGTGGGGGAGACGCGGAAGTTTGGGCGGTCTGTACGGTTTGCTGTCCGCCGAACCAACCTAGGCTCCAGCCGGCAATCCCGGCGATGACGAGGACCGCGGCGATTCCACCGGCCACGAACAGCATGGCCCGGGACTTCTCTGGAACAACCTCCTCCGCCACGATCACCCCAGCCGGCTCAGGCTCAGGCTTCCGCGGAGGCGCTGGCTTGCGCTCCGGCCCGACCCGTGGGGGCGGAGCCTCGGATGCCGGTGGAGGCTCTGCGCGTGGTGGCGCAGGCTGAACCGGTTGCGGGCCGGGCGTCGGCTCGGTAACCGGCCGCGGCTTGGCCTGCACCTCTGGTACGGCATCCGGCTGCGCGACGGCGGGTGCCTGTGGCGCGGCTACCGCTGGAGGTGGTGCCGCAACAGCTTCGGGAGCGGATGCGGGTTCCGGTTCGGCCTCCGCCTGCTCGACGATCTTCGTGGTGACTGTGGGCAGATCGTCGTCGCCGCCTCTCGGCAGAGGCTTCCAGTCTTTGGAGGACTTACAGGCAGCATCCAGCGCCGCGGCAAATTCCGCGCAGTTGCGGTACCGTTGGTCAGGCTCCTTCTCAAGTGCCTTGCGAAGAACGACTTCGATCTGCCATGTCAGCGTCGGATTGAACCGCTGAACCGGGGGCGGCTCATCGTGAACGATTTTGAAGAGCAGCGTCGGTAGCTGATCCGCTGTGAACGGCCGGTCGCCCGTGAGCATCTCATAGGCGATCACCGCCAGCGAGAATTGGTCAGAGCGCCCGTCAACTTTCTTGCCGCGCACCTGTTCCGGCGACATGTAGTTGGGAGTGCCGAGGACGGTTCCCGCCTGGGTCAACTGCTGCGAGGCGATCTTGGCAATGCCGAAATCCGTGATCTTGACCGTGCCATCGTCCTGAAGCATGATGTTGCCCGGTTTGATGTCACGGTGGACGATACCCTTTTTGTGGGCGTAGTCGAGAGCGGCGGCCGTCTCACGAATCACCCGCAGCAGCGTGTCGGGATCGACAGGCGTGTCGCCCGAGAGAAGCTGTTCGAGCGAGGGGCCGTTGACGCACTCCATGGCGATATACGCCGTCTCGTTCTCCTCGCCTGCGTCATAGACCGTGACGATGCCGGGGTGTGAGAGGATTCCAGCGGAACGCGCCTCGTTGAGGAGGCGTTCCCGGAGGCGGCCACGCTCGACCGGGTCGACAAACTCGGTTAAGCGAATGGTCTTAATGGCGACTGTGCGGCCGATGGCGGGATCCTGGGCCCGGAAAACGATGCCCATTGCCCCCTTACCCAGTTCAGAGTCAATCCGATACCTGCCGATCCGTTCCATGCGGTGCTGTTATTGTAGCGCAGCAATCCCCACACCTCCAGTGCACTCCGGAAAAAGGAGAGAAGTGACTGAAATCCTTCTAAATCCATGGGTTGCGTCGCGTCGTGGCGCCGTCCCGGGAATCGGGCCGGCAGCCTATGTGTTACTCGCCATCTCCACTACGGCTTCGGTGATCTGGCCGAGGTACTTGCGGTCGCGAACGACGTCGGCGGCAATGGCGAAGCGGGCGCTGGGGGCGTCCCAGTCCCGGGGAGCGGTTACAGTCACCTTGCCCACGCCGTGGGATTGCGCCGGAATGTCCAGTTTCACTACGTCAGGCTCGATGCGCCATTCCGAGGGAGCCACAATCGCCGCCTCCAGTTTCATCGCCGACGGATTGTAGTTCTGGACGCGGATTTCCAGCG
>JAEHDI010001046.1 GCA_016880505.1 Bryobacterales bacterium
CACCGCCGCTTGATCGGCCGCGAGTGGGTGCGACAGGCGCTCGCCCCCTCAGGGCTCCCTGACCAGCCGAGCACCTCCGCCGATCCGGCCCCCGCTTCGGGCCTTGCCTGGTGGATCAACGTCAAGAGCGCATGGCCTCGCGTGCCCCGCGACGCCTTCGCCGGCGCCGGCGCCGGACATCAGTTGCTGATTGTGATCCCCAGCCTCGATCTCGTAGTGGTCCGCCACGGAGACGCCCTCGAAACCCCCACGGCCGGCGACAGCTTCTGGGCGCCGGTCGTCCGCTATCTGCTCGACCCCCTGATGGACGCCGTTGCCGTCAAGACGCCGTTCCCGCCTAGTTCGGTGATCCGAAAGATCGACTTCGCGCCTGAATCCACCATCGTTCGGAAAGCGCTCGGCAGCGACAACTGGCCCATCACATGGGGTGACGACGGAGAACAGTACACCTCCTACGGCGACGGCTGGGGATTCGAGCCCCTGCTAGACCGGAAGCTCAGCATGGGCTTCGCGAAAGTCGTCGGCGGCCCGGAGGATTTTGCCGGCGTCAACATCCGTTCCGCGAGCGGCGAGCGCAAGGGAGACGGAAAAGAAGGCGCGAAGGCGAGTGGAATGCTGATGGTCGGCGGCGTCCTCTACATGTGGGTGCGCAACACCGGCAACGCGCAGCTTGTCTGGTCCTCTGATCGCGGCCGCACGTGGTAATGGGGTTTCCGGCTCGACACTGCCTTCGGCTCCCCTGCCTTCCTGAACTTCGGCCGCAACTACGCAGGCGCGCGTGATGACTACGTCTACACGTATTCCCAGGACGGACCCAGCGCCTACGAATCGGACGACGCCTTGCTGCTCGCGCGTGTCCGGAAGAACCGGATTCGGGAACGCAGCGCCTGGGAGTTCTTCGAGCGGCTCGACACCGCCGGCCATCCCGTCTGGACGAGCGACATCGCCCGGCGCGGTGAAGTGTTTCGCTATCCCGGCAGATGCCAACGTGTGGATGTCGTCTACAACCCCGGGCTGAAACGATACCTGCTGGCGCTGGGCTTTGACCACTCCGGGGGATGGGGCATCTTCGACGCTCCCGAGCCGTGGGGTCCCTGGACCACCGCGTTCCACACGGACGACTGGGGCCTAGGCGGAACGCACGGATATCGCCTTCCCGCGAAGTGGATCGGCGCCGCCGGAACGGAAATGCATCTGATCTTCTCTGGCGCCAACCGCCCCGGCATCACTACCGACGCCTTCTGCCTCCGCCGCCTCACTTTGACCGTGAGATAGGTGGAGCCGGTCGTCAGATCGGCCGACCGGCGGTCTTGCCGGCAGTGACGCTACGTCCCCATCCGCTCCAGTGTCAGCAGATTCAGCATTAACTGCCGCGGCGGGTGGTAGTTGTCCTGCCGGGTGACGTGCGGCTGGAAGGTCAGCTTGCGATCGGCGAACAGCATATAGCCGGACTTGCCGTGCGGGCGCGCCGAGTACTTCCGGTCGATCAGGTCCTGCGCCATGGTGAAGTAGCGCTCAGCCCACTCGGCGCGCGTGCGCTCGTAGATGTTCAGCGCGGCGATCAGCACCTCGTTCAGCGCCCACAGCGGCTTCATGTAGAAGTACTCGCCGGTGGCGCGAAACTCGAGATCGGTCCCCACCGGCCGGTCCGCCGGCCACTGGTAGCAGCCCTGATCGACATTGATCCACTGCGCTAGGCCGCCGTACACGTAATCCCAGCCCACGTCGAGGTGCCTTCGGATGCGCTCCGCGGCGGTTTGCCAGAGCTTGCTGTCGCCGCGGCGGTCCGCCTCGTCCATCACCATCCATAGCGTCTCGGCGCTGTGGCCGAGCAGGCTTTTAGTGGCCTCTTCCGGCGGACGGCTGAAGTCGAAGTTCAACAGCTCGTTGTTCAGGCCGATGTCCGGGTTGTAGTGGCGGTTGATGATCGCGTCCACGCAACGCTCGGCGATCTCGGCGATTTCGGGGTCCTTCCAGCGGCGCAGCATCTGGGTGGCGATGCGGAGATTCACCATCCACATGCCCTGCGGGCGGACGCCTGGCCTTCCCGTTCCCGGCAGTTGCACCGACGGCGAGTTGATGTAGCTCCAGAGCTTCTTCATCAGCCCGAGAGACAGCTCGTGCGCCTGTCCATCGCCGGTCGCGGCGGCGAACTCCTGCAATCCCTCGGCGCCGAAGTACATGCCGTACACGTCTCCCGCGAACGGCCGCACGAGTTTCCCCTCGGGCGTGAGCGTCTCGGCCCACCAGCCATCCGGCTGCGGCTCGTGCTTCAGCATGAAGTCCTTGGCCTTGCGCGCGATTTCGAGATAGCGCGCCTCCTTGCCGAAATGCTGATAGAGGAAGCTGTAGACCCAGACACCGCGGCCCTGAAACCAGTGAAACTTGTCGGTCTTCACGCGCGTGCCGTCGTAGTCGAGGCTGTGGAAGAAGCCTCCGTGTTCGTGGTCGACGCCGAACTTTTCCCAGAACGGGAGATACTCCTCGAACAGATCGTGGCGATATTTCTTGCGAATTTCGGCGATGTTCATAGCGGTCTGCCTCGACTCTTCTTTCGGCGCGCGCCGGCTCCCGCACGCGGCGAGGGGCGCGGCCGCAGCGGATGCAAGGAACGAGCGGCGTCTCACGTCCACGCATCCTATCACGCCGACGGGGGGACAGACTTACTCTGTCCCGAGCGCAGTTTGCGACGGGGACAGGCTTACTCTGCCCTGAGCGCAGTTTGCGAGCGGGCAGAGCTGCCTGTCCCCATTTATCAATCTCAGTCTCGCTCCCGCCCGAGATGGTCGAACAG
>JAEHDI010001047.1 GCA_016880505.1 Bryobacterales bacterium
GGGACGTGGACGAAAGTCATGCAGGGAATCGAGCTGCTCCAGAAAGAGAAAGTCGATTTCAATGTCCTCTGCGTGCTCAGCCAGGCCAATGTCGAGAAGCCGAAGGAGATCTACCGGTTCTTCCGCGGCCTCGGAATCGATTTCGTTCAATACATTCCGCTGGCCGAGTTTGACGGAAACGGAAACCGCCTTCCGTTCACCATCACTCCGGAACAGTATGGCCGCTTTCTAAGCGAGACGTTCGACCTCTGGTGGCCCGATCGGCGGAAGGTGCGCATCCGATTTTTTGACAACCTCGCGGAGGCGCTCGCCGGCCAGAAACCCGGCACTTGCACGATGCACGAGACTTGCGACAGCTACGTCGTCGTCGAATACAACGGTGACATCTACCCCTGCGACTTCTTTGTCGAGAAGGACTGGAAGCTCGGGAATATCCTGATCGACTCGTGGCCCGAAATCGCGCGCCGCCAGCGCCGTTACAGCTTCGCAAGCAAGAAGACGATCGCCCACCCCGAGTGCCAGGTCTGCGAGTACCAGTCGATCTGCCACGCCGGTTGTCCGAAGTTCCGGCACGGCCCCAGGCACAATTTCGACGACCTCGACTATTTTTGCCCGGCCTACAAGATGATCTTCGGCAAGAGCGTAGCTCCGCTGAAGAAGGAAGTCGAACGCCTTCTCCGCCAGGCGGGCGCCCAGGAACTCCAGGCCATCAGCCCCTATTGAATTCCATGAGATACGCGGCCGTCGCCGCCGCCCTCGTGGCGGCCTGTCTTCTCTTGCTGGGAGTGTCGCCCGGCCCCGGGCTCTTCTTCCAACGAGGGGTGAACTTCACCGCCGAGTGGCCCGACATCTACGCCTCAGAGCGTTCTGTGGAGATCCTGTCGACGCTGCCGGCGTATGGTGTCAATGCGATCGCGGTCGTGCCGTACGGCATCGCTCGCAGTGACGCCCCGCTCATCCGGTTCGGCGGCAATCGCATGTGGGAGAAGGACGAGTCGGTCGTGCGGGTTGCCCGCCTGGCCCACGAGCGCGGCATCAAGGTATTGCTGAAGCCGCAGCTTTGGGTCCGCCGCGGCTACCCCGGTGACCTCGACTTCTCCTCGCAGGCCGACTTGGAGGCGTGGTTCACTCAGTACGACGCCTTCATCAGGCACTACGCCGCGCTGGCTTCACGGATTCGGGCCGACGTGTTTTGTGTCGGCGTCGAATTCTCCCGGATGACCCGTCACGAGAAACATTGGCGGGCAGCCATCGCACGGGTGCGCGCCGTCTACGCAGGTCCCCTCGTCTACGGTGCCAACTGGGGCGAGGAATTCGAGAATCTGCAGTTTTGGGACGCTCTCGACTACATCGGGCTGAACCAGTACTATCCTCTGCCCGACAACCTCTCGACGGATACGGTCGTCGCAAAAATCGAATCGGTCCACCGGAGATTCCACCGACCCGTCATCTTCACGGAAGCCGGCTTTGCCAGCCTCGAGGGGTCAAACCGTCAACCGTGGGACGAGACGCCGCGAAAACTGTCACTCGAAGAGCAGGCCCGCTGCTACGAGGCCGTCCTCAAGGCGTTCTACCGGAAGCCCTGGTTCCACGGCGTTTACTGGTGGAAAGTGGGAAGCAACGGTTTTGGCGGACCCGAAGACGGCTCTCACACGCCGTGGGGTAAGCCCGCCATGGACGTTGTGGCCCGCTGGTATCTCCGCGGCGGACGTTGAGAGCCCTTTAGCCAGGGTCCTCCTTGACCTTTTCAATCCGGACCTGCGCGATGCGGTTCCGCTCCATTTCGAGTACGGTGAAACGGCGTCCGCCATGTTCGACATAGTCGCCGGGGAGCGGGATGCGGCCGAGGCGGTATAGGATGAAACCCGCCAGGGTCTCGAAGCCCGAATCGGTGGGCAATTCGATCCCGTACTGCGTTTCCAGGTCGCGAATCGCGATGGTGCCTTCGACGTCCACCGCCAATGCCTCCAACGCGGGCGGCTGGGTCTGCAGGTCGTGCTCGTCTTCGATTTCGCCGAAGACCTGCTCGATCACGTCTTCGAACGTGACCATTCCGACAATCGTGCCGAATTCGTCGACGACCATCGCCATGTGAATATGGCTCTCGCGGAATTCGTCCACGAGCTGGCTTGCCGGCTTGGTCTCGGGCACAACCAGGGGCTTGTACAACAGGGACCGGAGGCGAAGCCTTGGCGAGGGCATCTGCGGTAGTCCGGAGGTTCGAACCTCCTCTCTCGCGCGGGCGACGTCTTTCAGATGGAGGTACCCGATAATCTGCTCGGGCCGTTCCTCGTACACGGGCAGGCGCGAGTACTGGTGTTCGATCATCTTGCGGAGGATGTCGTCGAGGCTCGAATCAACAGGCACCGAGACGATATCGTTGCGAGGCACCATGATCTCGCGCACGACTAAGTCCGGAAGGTCCAGGATGCGGTGGATGACGTTCTCCTCGAACTTCGGCAGGTTGCCTTCCCCACGGCTCGCGCTGATGATCAGTTTCAGTTCCTCGGTGGAATGCCCGCCTCCGCGCGGCTCGCCCCGCAGTCCCAACATCCTGGAGAGAACTGCGGCGGAACGCTCGATCACGTAAACGAAAGGCTCAGAGACTCTGTAAAACACAAGCAGCGCCGGAGCAACCAGGATGGCAAGCCGGTCGGCTTTCTCTATGGCAAGGTTCTTGGGTACGACTTCGCCGACCACGACATGAAAGAAGGTCATCACCAGGAAGGCCAGGAAAAAGCTCCCTGCGTGGAGGATCGTCTCGGTCGCCGACGTGAGCACCGGATGAAACACGCCACTGAAAAAGCGAAAGAGCGTGTCCTCGCCCGCCCATCCAAGGCCCAGGCTTGCAAGCGTCACGCCGACTTGGACCACCGATAGCAGCCGCTCAGGGTTGGCCAGCATTCTGAGCGCTGCCTGCGCTCCGACGCTGCCCTCCTCGGCGAGTTCTCTGAGCCGCGAAGGACGAACGGAAAGCAGCGCGACCTCGGAGCCGGCAAAAAAGGCATTCGCGCCGATGATGAGCGCCAGCACAAGAAAACGGTAACCGTAATAAACTTCGTCCATTGAGGTCACCGGGCGGCGGGCTGGACGCTTTTCAGTACAATTGCGGAGTGGCCAGCCATCGGATTCTCAAGTATATAAACTTGGCCATTGCGGTTGCGGTGGCTGCGGCGCTCATCGGTGTGTATTGGTTCGTCTGGCGGCCGCTACCGGTGACCTCCGGCTCGCTTGCAGCGCCCATCGAGGCCCAGGCGACGGTCACACGAGACGCTCTGGGCGTGCCTCACATCTCTGCAGCCTCCGAGCAGGACGCTCTGTTCCTTCAAGGGTTCGTGACGGCGCAGGACCGCCTCTGGCAAATGGATGCGATTCGCCGCCTCGCGGCCGGCGAACTGGCCGAGATTGTCGGACCGGGTGCGCTGAATTCCGACCGCGAAGCCCGGCAGATGCGGATGCGCCGGGTCGCTGAGGAGCACTACAAGGCGATCCCTGAGAACGATCGTGCGGCGTTGGCCGCTTACGCCCGCGGCGTGAACTTCTTCATCGAAACGCACCGCGGACGGCTTCCCATCGAGTTTACGCTGCTCCGGTACGAGCCGCGCCCGTGGAGCGTGGTCGATACGATTCTGTCCGCGCTGCAAATGGAGAGCACGCTCTCATCAATGTGGAAGATCGAGTTACGCAAGGAGAACCTGCTTGCCGGCGGAGATCGTCAAAAGGTCGAGGCACTTTTTCCCGTGCGCAGCGGCTCGGAGTTCCAGCCCGGTTCCAATGCATGGGCGATCGCGGGATCGCGCACCGCCACAGGGAAGGCGCTACTCGCCGGCGACCCGCACCTCGAGTACTCGGTGCCGGGAACGTGGTACATGGTGCACCTGACGGCGCCGGGACTGAACGTTTCCGGAGTGTCGCTTCCCGGGCTGCCCGGGGTCATCATCGGCCACAACGAAGTCATCGCCTGGTCGGTCACGAACTTGCAGTTCGACGTGCAGGATCTCTATGTCGAGAAGTTCGATCCGGCCAGCGGCAGCTACGTTTATCGGGGCCATGTCCAGCCTGCCCGTCCCGAACGCGAGGTCATCCGGGTGAGGGACGGAAGACCGGAGCAACTGGTGACATGGGTCACCCGGAACGGACCGATCTTTCAGGCGCAAGGCGGCCGTTATCTTTCAGTGCGCTGGGCGCCGGCCGAACCGGCCGGGTTTCAATATCCGATCCTCGACCTCGACCGCGCCCGCAACTGGGGCGAATTCCGAGCCGCGCTGGCGCGTTTTCCAGCCCCCGGCTCCAACTTCGTGTATGCCGATCTCGACGGCAACATCGGCTACCAAGCAGCCGGCCGGTTCCCGATTCGTGTGAACTACTCCGGCGATGTCCCGGTGGATGGCAGCTTCGGTGAGTTCGAATGGCGGGGGTTCATTCCGTTCGAGCAGCTTCCGTCCGTCTTCAACCCGGCTTCGGGTATCATCATCAGCGCGAATCAGAATCCGTTCCCGGAAGATTACCCCTACCGCGTCGGCGGGAATTTTTCGTCTCCCTACCGCGCGAACCAGATTCGTGCGCGGCTGTCATCCCGGAAAGGATGGTCGAAGGTGGATACGCTGCGGCTCCAGACGGACGAGTACTCGGCGTTTCATCACTATTTCGCCCGCGAGATCGCCGCGGCATGTGGCCGCCGCGGCGCGAAA
>JAEHDI010001048.1 GCA_016880505.1 Bryobacterales bacterium
CGACGCCTGGTCGGCTGGTACCTCTACTACGTTTTGAAGGGCGGCGTAAGCGAGGTCATCCAGATTGCCGCCGTTGACGGCTCCTACGAGCGCGTGCTGCGGCGGCTTCTGGCCGACGCCTGGCGGCACGGAGCGGCCGCGTTGCGGGGGCGCATGGATCCGCGCTACGTTCGGGAGCTTTCGGATCGGCATTGCTGGTCACGCTGTGGCGGCACCTGGACCCTGGTCCATTCCCGCCATGCCGACATCATGGCCGCGGTCCATCAAGGCGAGGCTTTTCTCAGCCGCCTCGAGGGAGAGTGGTGGCTGCGCTTCCAGGGTGGATGATTGATCGCCATGTGCGGGATCGCCGGGTTCTATTCCCGAATCAGGAGGGGCGCCGACAGTGCCGGGGATCTGCACCGGGCCGTCGCCGCTCTGGAGCACCGCGGACCCGACGACCGCGGGGTGTGGAATGACGATCCCTGCGTAGGGTTGGGACACGCGCGGCTTTCCATTCTCGATCTCTCCAGCCATGGGCACCAGCCCATGGTCTCGGAGAATGGGCGACTGATCATGGTTTTCAATGGAGAGATCTACAACTTCGTCGCCCTACGCGGAGAGCTCGAGTCGCTGGGCCATCGTTTCAGGGGCAGCGGCGATTCCGAGGTGATTCTCGCGGCCTTCCAGGAATGGGGCCTGGAGGCAGTGCATCGCTTTATCGGCATGTTTGCCATTGCCCTGTGGAATCGCCAGGAGCGGCGCCTTTCCCTGTTGAGAGATCGACTCGGCGTCAAACCTCTCTACTACGGGTGGGACGGAAAGACTCTGTGGTTCGGCTCGGAACTCAAGGCGCTTCGGGCATTTCGGGACTGGCGGCCGGAGATCAACCCGGCCGCTCTGGCCGAGTACTTCCAGTTTGGTTACATCAACGCGCCGCGCAGTATTTACCGCAATGTCTTCAAGCTGCCGCCCGGATGCTGGCTGCGGATCGACGGGGAGGAAGAACCGAAGCTT
The DNA here is from genome assembly GCA_016880505.1 of Bryobacterales bacterium. GTDB lineage: Bacteria > Acidobacteriota > Terriglobia > Bryobacterales > Bryobacteraceae > JAEHDI01. Next base: position 997 of record JAEHDI010001048.1, read on the forward strand.
TGCCGATACTGGTCCGCGCTCGACGCGGTCGCCGATCCGCTCGGCGCGCCGGAAGATCAACTCGCCGACGAACTCGAAGCCTTGATGATCGACGCCTTCCGGCTGCGCATGGTTTCAGACGTGCCGGTCGGTGTTTTTCTTTCGGGAGGCCTGGATTCGTCGCTGGTGACGGCCATTCTCAAAAAACATTCCGACACCCCGATCCATACTTTCACCATCGGATTCAAGGAGCACCAGGTCGATGAATCGCGGTACGCCTGCGAGGTCGCACGGTTTCTCGGAACGCGCCACACCGAGCACGTCCTTGAATCCGACGAGGCCATGCGCGTTCTGCCGGCCTGGGGGCGACTCTACGACGAGCCGTTTGCCGATGAGTCGGGAGTACCTACCTACCTCGTTTCGAAGATGGCGAGTGGCCAAGTCAAAGTCGTGCTTTCCGCCGATGGCGGAGATGAATTGTTCTGCGGCTATAACCTCTACGGCGGGATGCTCGAGCGATTGAGGAAGCGCGCACGGTTGCCCGCATTCGTGCGGCATGGACTTGCCGGATTATTGAAGAGGCTCCCGGTGAATGAGCTGGACGGTGCCGCC
>JAEHDI010001049.1 GCA_016880505.1 Bryobacterales bacterium
CAAGGGCGTCACCTACCACCAACTGAAAATCACACAGGACCAGACGGGCTGGAGCGCCGAAGTCTACCTGGACATCTGATCATGAGCGGCAGGATTCCGATTGAGGCCATCGACCCGGTGCGTCACCGCATTCCGCGCGACGAGCGCCGGGGCATGCGAACGGACGTCGTGGTGTACGCGAGCCAACAGATCCTCGATCAAATCAGCAAGGACCTCTCGCTTGAGCAGGCGATGAATGTCGCCACGCTGCCGGGCATCGTGGGCCCGAGCCTGGCGATGCCGGACATCCACCAGGGCTACGGGTTTCCGATCGGCGGCGTGGCGGCGACTGACTACAGGACGGGCGTCGTCTCGCCGGGCGGCGTCGGCTTCGACATCAACTGCGGTGTGCGGCTCGTGCGGACGTCACTGACGGAGGGCGAGGTCCGGCCAAAGATCCGGGAGCTGATGAACCAGGCATTCCGGGACGTCCCCTGCGGCACCGGCGGCGCCGGCCACATCAAGATCGGCGAGAAACAACTGAACGACGTGCTCGTGAAGGGCGCGCGGTGGATGGTGGAGAACGGCTTCGGCGAGGACAGCGATGCCGAGTATTCGGAAGAAGGCGGCCGGCTCGAAGGCGCGGATCCGGAGTGTGTTTCCGCCCGCGCCAAGGAACGCGGGCTGCCGCAGCTCGGAACGCTCGGCAGCGGAAACCATTTTCTGGAGGTCCAGTTCGTCGAGCAGGTCCACGACGAGGCAGCGGCCAGGGCGATGGGGATCGAGCAAGGGCAGGTCGTCGTCCTGATTCACTGCGGCTCCCGCGGGCTTGGGCACCAAGTGTGCACGGACTACCTGGCGAAGATGGGCGCCGCGATGAAGCGCTACAACATCTCACTGCCCGACCGGCAACTGGCCTGCGTGCCGATCCAATCTCCGGAAGGGCAGTCGTACCTGGGAGCAATGCGGGCGGCCGCGAATTTCGCCTGGGCGAACCGGCAGGCGATCCTGCACTTCCTGCGGGGGTCAATTCGGCAAGTGTTCGGCAAAGGGACGCGAATCGGCCTGATCTATGACGTTTGCCACAACATCGCCAAGCGGGAGCGCCACGTTGTCGACGGGGAGAAACGGGACGTGCTCGTGCACCGGAAGGGCGCGACCCGGGCCTTTCCGCCGGGCCACCGGGAGATCCCGGCTTCTTACCGGAACATCGGCCAGCCGGTGTTGATCCCCGGGAGCATGGGGACAGCCTCATGGATTCTGGTGGGCGCCGAGGGCGCGATGGCGGAGACTTTCGGCAGCGTCTGTCACGGCGCGGGAAGGTTGATGAGCCGCACGGCCGCCCGGAAAGGCAGAAACGCCAGAGAGGTCCTGCAAGCGCTCGAGGAGCAGGGCGTGGTGGCGCGCAGCGAGACGCGCGATGGCATCCTCGAGGAGATTCCGGAAGCCTACAAGGACGTGGACGAGGTGATCGAGGTGGTCCAGGCGGCCGGGCTTGCCCGCAAAGTGGCGCGGCTGCGGCCGATGGGAGTAATCAAAGGCTGAGGCGCCTGCGCCCTTCGGGTGATCGCGCTTCGCGCGCCCACGCATCCAGGGCGCCCATCATCACGAAGACCCACGCGGCGAGCCCGAGGCGCTGCATGGGGTAGTCCACGAGCGCGTGTGCAAACACGATCAGGATCCCGACTCCCCAGAGAGAACGGAAGGCCGGCCGAACTACCCAGAATGCGACCGACAGCATCAGCAGCAGGAACGGAATACCGCCTTCGGCGAGCCATTCCGCCCAGTCGTTATGGGCGTGATTGACGAAGAGGCCGATATCGAAGATGGCATAGGCGGGGTAGGCCGTCGGAAACGTTCCCAGGCCGAAACCGAGCCCCGGGCGTTCCCGCGCCATGTCGAGGGTGGAGAGCAGAATTTCCCGGCGGTGGACGTACGGATCCGGCTGCTGGAGCCGTTCCCACACGACACGCCAGCCGAATACGGTCGTAAAGACAGCCGCGAACACAGGGAGCAAGACGAGCGCCATCGAGGCGCGCCGCAGCGACAGGAATCGCCGGACCGACGCCAGAACGCCGAGCACGACGACTTCCAACGTGACGAGGATCGCCCCGGACCGGGACGTTGACGCAATCACCGAGGCGTACATGACGCCCGCGATCAAGGCGAAAAGGACCGTACGGCGCCGGTCCCGGAGGCATTCGACAAACGCGAGCGGCAGCAGGAGTTCAATAAACGCTGCGTAGTTGTTGTGGTAGACGAACGGACCCATCACCCTGTCGGTATAACCGCTGGAAAAGAGCCAGAAGACGCGGCCAGCCGATGTATAGAGCTGAACGACCGAGAGGATCGAGACCCCAAATCCAAAATACAGCAGCGCCCTGAAAAACCGCGCTCGTGTTTCCGTGGCGGCGAGTACCTGAGAGGAGAGGAAGAACAGGGCAAGCGCCGCCGCCCAGTAAAGCACGGCCTCCCAGGTGTCGTGCGGGTACACCGTGGTCCCGAGAGCAAGCTGCAGGAGCCCCCAGAAGACCGCGGCGACGAACACGGCGTGCGGGAAGCCGAAGCGCACGGGGATGGGACGCAGCAGGAGGCGCCAGGACCAGCCCGCAGCCAGGAGAAAGACGCCCGCTTGAAGGGCGCTGAGCGCCCACCGTTCCCGGACCCAGATCGTGAGAATGGCGAAGAAGAGGAGGGCGGCGAGGGCAACGGCGGTATCGCGGATGAGTCCTTCAGGCTCCACGCGCAAGAGCCATCTTACCCGAGGGGAGCCGTTGTCCGGCGCGCCACCGTGGGAGGCGCCGCGACGACTCAATACGCACCGTGACGCGAGAAGACTGCTCTCAGCGTTCTTGCCAGAATGTGCAGGTCAAGCCAGAGAGACCAGTTCCGGATGTAGTAACTGTCCAGAGCTTCCTGGACTTTCAGATCGCCGTTGCTCCGTGCGGAGACCTGCCAGAGGCCGGTAATGCCTGGAGTGACGCGGCTGCGCAGCTCACGAAACTTCGCACCGAACTTGCCGAGATGATATTCCGGAAACGGCCGCGGGCCGACGAGGCTCATCTCCCCGCGGAGAACGTTCCAGAATTGCGGCAGTTCATCGAGGCTGGTGCGGCGCAGGAAGTGTCCAATGCCGGGCAGAATACGCGGGTCGTTCTTGAGCTTCAAGTAGCGGCCCCACTCGTCCCGCGCGTCGGGATCCGCGTCCAGGTACTCGAGCAACCGCATTTCCGCGTCCGGGAACATGGTACGGAGTTTCAGCACGCGAATCGGACGTCCCGCTTCTCCCTGGCGCTGCTGGGCGTAAAAGGCAGGGCCGGGGCTCACTCGCTTGATCCACACGACCGCAAGAGCGAGAACCGGAAGGGAGAGGACGCCGATGAGGAGTGAGAGCGCGAGATCGAGGCCCCGCTTCAGCCAGCTGTTTACCGGGAGGAGCAGGTTCTGCCGAATCTCGAGGCCCAGCACTCCGCCGAGGTCGCGCGGGAACACCCACAGGCTGGCCATCCCAAACAGGTCGGGAATGACGATCAGGTGCGGGAAGACAGCGCCCATTTCTTCAAGCACGGAGATCAGTTCGTTCCGTTTGGCGCTAGGCATGGCAACCAGGGCGTGACGAACGCGAAGAGAGGCCGAAA
>JAEHDI010000134.1 GCA_016880505.1 Bryobacterales bacterium
CGCGATGATCCGCATCACGTAATCGAGTGCACGGTCGTCGCCTTCCACCCAGCCGTGCGACCCCGTCCGCTTCAGCACTACGCGCAGCGGGTTTTGTTCCTCGACCACCAGTTCTGTTGCCGGCCACTGGCTCGCCTTGTAGATCCGCTCGTCGGTCCGCAGAAGGATATCGGCGTCCCTCAGCCCCGGAGCTTCCAGGAACGGCCCGTTCCTGCTCACCGAGAACGCGATCGCTCCGGTATTCACCCGGATGCGGTCGCCGTCCGTCTCCACCCGAAGCGCCGCCGGAGGTGCCGGTGCTTCGGCATCCGACAACCGCAGCCGGTACACCGCCTTCCCGTTCGCCGGTGCGTCCCCCAGGAAATCAAAGTGCGCCCATTGAATCGACGCCACCTGTGTGGACGCATCGTCCCACCACCGGTTCACCACGCGGAACGAGGCTGGTACGGGCTTTCCGCCGGCATCGTAGAGCCGCAGGCGGCCCACGTCTTTGAGAAAACCCTTCGGAAACGGCACACCCGCCGTCACGGGCTCCGCCACTCGGGCCACGCCCGCGGTTTCTTCGAGAGTCAGGGGAAGATCCAGCGTCTGGGCCGCCGCCGAAAAACATGCAAAGCAGACAACAAAGGCGCGTGTCATAGCGATCTGTGGTTCAATCAGTATACGAACGAAATTATCATGTCTATCCCGGTGCATACCCTGCCCAACTTCATCGGCGGCGAATGGCGCGCCTCTTCGGCTGCGGACACCCTCGGCTTCCTCAATCCCGCGACCGCGGAAATGCTCGGCCGCGTGCCGATCTCCCCGGCGTCGGAAGTCGACGAAGCAGCCCGTGCCGCGGTCGCCGCGTCCATCGAGTGGCGCCGCGTCCCTGCCATGGAGCGGATCCAGCCGCTCTTCAAGCTGAAGGGGCTTCTCGAACAGCACTTCGAGGACCTGTCCCGCACCATCACTCTGGAGTGCGGCAAAACCCTCGCCGAATCGCGCGGCGAGATGCAGCGGGCCATCGAAAACGTCGAGACTGCCTGCGGCATCCCGATTCTCATGCAGGGCTACCTCTCCGAGGACATTGCCCGCGGCATCGACGAGTACATGGTCCGCCAGCCGCTCGGAGTGGCCGCCGTCATCGCGCCCTTCAACTTCCCCGGCATGATCCCGTTCTGGTTCCTGCCCTACGCGATCGCCTGTGGCAACGCCTTCCTTGTCAAGCCGTCGGAGAAGGTGCCGCTCACCATGCACATGGTCTTCCGGCTGATTGAGCAGATCGGCCTGCCCAAAGGCGTCGTGAGCCTGGTGAACGGCGCGAAAGAGACGGTTGACTCCATCCTCGACCATCCCGCGATCCGCGCCGTCAGCTTCGTCGGTTCCACCCCAGTGGCAAAGTACGTTTACGCCCGCGCCGCGGCCAACGGAAAGCGTGCACAGTGTCACGGTGGCGCCAAGAACCCGATCGTCGTTCTGCCTGACGCCGACATGGAGATGACAGCCCAGATCTCCGCCGACAGCGCCTTCGGCTGCGCCGGTCAGCGGTGTCTCGCGGCGTCGATCGCCGTCACCGTGGGCGAGGCCGGCGCGCCGTTCACCGATGCGATCGTCTCGCAAGCGGAAAAGCGAAAAGTCGGCAATGGCCTCGACGAGGGCGTGCAGATGGGCCCCGTCATCACAGCCGAGAGCAGGCGGCGCATCGAAACGATCGTTCAAAAAGGCCTCGACGCGGGCGCCCGCGCGGTGGTTGACGGGCGCGGTCCGAAGATCCCCGGCCATGAGGACGGCTTCTTCCTCCGGCCGACCGTGCTCGACAACATCGCGCCCGGAGCCGAAATCTCGCGCACCGAGATTTTCGGTCCCGTATTGAGCCTCCTGCACGTCGAAACCGTCGACGAGGCGATCGGCCTCGTCAATAGTGGAACTTATGGCAACATGGCCTGCCTGTTCACGTCGAGCGGCGCGGCGGCGCGCAAGTTCCGCAACGAGGTCGAGGCCGGCAACATCGGGATCAACATCGGGGTAGCCGCGCCCGTGGCGGCGTTCCCCTTCAGCGGCGCCCGCGAAAGCTTCTTCGGCGACCTCCACGGCCAGGGCCGCGACGCGGTCGAGTTCTTCACCCAGGAGAAAGTCGTCGTCGAACGCTGGCCCCGCGAGTGGTCCCGGAAGTTCTAAGTACCGTACCTGTTTCCACCGCCTTCATCTGTGGCTTTTGCTTTTTTTGTTTGCACTTGCAAACGCTAGTTAGCCATAAGATTAAGAAAAAACTATTTGATAACACTCCTGCTTTGATCCATAATTAGGCCGGCTATCAGTGGGCTAACACTACACATCGGTATCGGAGGGTGCCATGCGTGTACGCGTCGGCGTTGCGCTTGCAGTTTTCTCTGCCGTGATAGCGCCAGCTCTTTTGAGGGCTGACGTTACCGGCACAATTCTTGGGTTCGTCACGGACCCCACATCTGCTGTGGTCCCTGGTGCGCGGATCGTCGCGATCAACCTCGGTACCAGCCTGCGATCGGAAGCAACAAGCGATACAGACGGCCAGTTCCGTCTTCTTGCTCTGCCGGTCGGACGCTATCGCGTGGAGGCAACGGCACAGGGGTTTCAGAAGTTCGTGACCACCGCGTTCGACCTGAGCGTAAACGAACAACGCCGCGTCGACGTAGTCCTGCAGGTCGGTAACATCGAGCAACAGATCGAGGTGAACGCCAACGCGCTCCAGATCGAAACGACGAACACGCAACTAGGCGAAGTCGTCGAAGAGAAGAAAGTGTTGAGTCTTCCTCTGAACGGCCGTAGTTACATTGACCTCTTGGGACTGCAGGCCGGCGTAGCGCCGGCCACCGCCGGTTCCATGCAGCAGGACCGGCCCGTCTCAGGAGGCTTGTCGGCCGGCAATGTCTCGGTCAACGGCCAGCGGGAAACCGCCAATGCCTTCCTTGTGAACGGAGGGGACGTCAGCGAAGGGCGAAATCTCGGCGCTTCGGTAATTCCGAACCTCGACTCGGTGGCGGAGTTCAGGCTCATCACGAACTCGTTTGACGCCGAGTACGGCCGCTTCAGCGGCGCGGTGATGAACGCCGTCACGAAATCCGGGACCAACGGTTTCCACGGAACCATGTTTGAGTTCCTTCGCAACGACAAACTCGATGCCCGCAACTTCTTCGATCCGGAGAAAGGAGCGCTGAAGCGCAACCAGTTCGGCTACTCGATGGGCGGACCGATTCTCAAGAACAAGCTGTTCTGGTTTACCGACTACCAGGGCACACGCGAGGTCCGTGGCATCGGAACCGGTTTGGTCGTGCTCCCGACGGCTGCTATGCGGGGCGGAGACTTGGCCGCCGCGCCGGGATTTGTGGCCTCATCCCCGGACGAGGCGCCCACGGTGAACGGCGCATATTGGGCCGGCGTGCTTTCCCAGCGCTTGGGGTACCAGGTAACTGCGGGAATGCCGTACAGCTTCGGAGGTTGCACGAGCCCCGCGGATTGCGTCTTTCCTGGAGGGGTCATTCCGTCGCGGGCGTTCTCCGCTCCCGTGCCCGCGACCATGAAGTACATCCCACTCCCGAACGCCGGCGAGGACACCTTCGCCAGTGCCGGCCAGAACCAGAAGCTTGTGGACGACAAGGCAGGGCAGCGCGTCGATTTTCTGAACAAGCTCACCGGAAACTGGTCCTTCTTCTACTTCTTCGATCCGGAGAAAGGAGCGCTGAAGCGCAA
>JAEHDI010001050.1 GCA_016880505.1 Bryobacterales bacterium
CTGGCCGGGCGGCGTTCCAGAGTTCGTCGGTGAACCGCTCCGCGGCTGACATTCCGGCTGGTGGGACGAGAGCGAGAGCGAGTCCCAGGAGACGGATCGTGATGCTCATTTGTAGCCCCTCTCCCTACTCTCCCAGATGCCGCCGGACGTTCTCGAACACCTCGTGCAGCATGACTTCCGTCAGCCGACCGGTGGACGTGTTCTGCTGGCTCGGGTGATACGAACTGATGAGCAGCGGGAGGCCGGGCCCGGTGTGGTGCTCCCGATTGTGCGCGAAGCGGAACGGCGCGCGGCTCGCGATCAAACCGGCGTCCTTCAACACGGACAGGTAAACGTCGAAGGCGATGCGCCCGAGCGCGACCACAACTTTCACGCCGTGGAGCAGTTCGAGTTCCCATTCCAGATAGCGGCGGCAGTTGCGGATCTCGGCCGGCAGCGGCTTGTTGGCGGGCGGCGCGCACCGGGCGGCCGCGGTGATATAGGCGTCGCGAAGGCGCAGCCCGTCGTCCCGCGAGCGGCTAAACGGTTGTGAGGCGAAACCGGCGGCGTGCAGCGCCCGGTAGAGGAAGTCCCCGGAACGGTCTCCAGTGAACATCCGTCCGGTGCGGTTCGCGCCGTGGGCCGCCGGCGCAAGACCGATGATCAGCATGCGGGCATTCGGGTCGCCGAACGACGGCACGGGTTTTCCCCAGTACTCCCAGTCCCGATATGCCCGGCGCTTCTCGGCTGCGACCTTCTCGCAGTGCGCGCGGAGACGGGGACACAGAGCACAGGCAACCACTTCCCGCTGCACCAGCGCCAGAGACGCGGACGTACTCCTCACCTGCAATGCTCCCCAGTTTGAATTTTCAGCCAACGAGAGTAACATTTCCTTAGGGTCGTCACCAAAAGGAGGCAACTGTTATGAGTCGTCCGGTCACACGCCGCGGTTTTCTTGGAGCTGCGTCCGCCGCGGGCGCCGTATTGAGTCCCGCCCTGGCTTCTTCGTCGAACGGGAAACTGGCATTGCACGGAGGAACGCCCGTGCGGCGGGAACCTTTCCCGAGCTGGCCACGAATCGCGGCAGAAGACGAGGACAACGTGATGGATGTACTCCGCTCGGGCGAGTGGTTCCGCGGAACGAGCGGGCGCTGGGCGAAGGAGTTCGAGGAGAAGTACGCCGCGCTGACGGGCACGAAACACTGCCTGGCGACCGCCAACGGAACGAGCGCGCTATTCACCTCGCTTAGCGCACTTGGCGTGGGTCCGGGAGATGAGGTGATCGTTCCGCCGTACACGTTCGTAGCTACGATCAACGTCGTTCTGCTGGTACACGCGATTCCCGTGTTCGTGGATTCCGACATCGAGACCTCGCAGATCGACGCGAGTAAGATCGAGGCGGCGATCACGGAGCGGACACGCGCCATCATTCCGGTGCATCTTGGCGGGTCGGTGGCGGACATGGACGCGATCATGGCGGTTGTGAGCAAGCGGAAAATACCGGTGATCGAGGACGCATGCCAGTCCCACCTGGCGGAGTGGAAGGGAAAAAAGGCCGGGTCGATCGGTGCGACAGGGTGCTTCAGTTTTCAGGTGTCGAAGAATCTGCCGTCCGGCGAGGGCGGCGCCATCATCACCGACAACGGGGACGTGATCGAACGCTGCTACGCGTTCCACAATAACGGCCGTGGGCGGAGGACATCGAGCTACAACTTCAGTTACGGCGCCAACGGAGCAAACCTGCGGATGACGCAGTTCCAGGCGGCCCTGCTGGTGGCCCAGATGACGAGGATCGAGGAGCAATCAAAGACGCGGGAGCAGAACGCGGCCTATCTGACCTCAATGCTTCGTGAGATCCCCGGCATCACGCCAACGCGGATGTACGGCGGCTGCACGCGAAACGCGTACCACCTCTACATGTTCCGTTACAACAAGGAGCAGTTCGCCGGCGCACCCCGCAGCGCGTTCCTCAAAGCGCTGGACGCCGAGGGCATCCCGGGCTCCAGCGGCTACTCGCCACTCAACAAAGAGCCGTTCCTGAAGAACGCCA
>JAEHDI010001051.1 GCA_016880505.1 Bryobacterales bacterium
CCAAGGCTCGGGATAGTTCCAGCTCGACTCGCGCGGGTTGTAGCCGAGGGCGGCGCGGTCGATCTGGTCGGGCCGAACGGTCACGGGCGTGGCAATCCGGGCGGAAGCCGATTCACTCAGGATCCGGAGACCGCCGTGGTAGGCCTGGTAGTGGCGGGCGGGCGTCCAGAAATCGTACAGGGCGTTGACGACGACGCCGGTCTTGCCGGCGGCGCTGAGGTCTGCGGCCAGGCCCATTCCAAAGAGGTTGCACTGCTGGAGGATGAGCGGGTCGATATTCGGATCGACCGGATCGAGCCAAGGCGGCACGAACATGCGGGACGCGTTCGGTCCCTGCTGATGAACGTCATAGACGATTTGCGGAAGCCAGGCATTGTGCAACTGCGAGACGACGAGCCGGGTTTCCTGCTGAGAAAAGATGTACCAGTCGCGGTTGTTGTCGTGACCGGTGTACTTCTGGTACAGGCTCGGAGGCGGCGTACCTTCGAACGGTGTTCCGAGGGTTTTCCGGTACCAGTCCGCGACGAGATCCATCCCGTCTGGGTTCAGCGACGGCACGAGGATCAAGATGACGTTGTCGAGGATGGCACGGACTTTCGGGCTGTCGTCCGTCAGCAGGCGCCAGGCGAACTCAACGGCGGTGTGGCTGGAGGCGACCTCGGTCGCGTGGATGGAGCAGGTGATCATGACCACTGCCCTGCCCCGATCGAACAGCGGCTCGGCGTCCGCGGGGCTGGTCTTACGTGGGTCGGCGAGACGCTTCTGGATGGACCGAAAGCGATCGAGATTGCGTAGCGTTGCCGGCGACGCGATGAAGGCGGCGAGGAAGGGCCTCCCCTCGGTGCTCTTGCCCAGCTCCTTCACGACGATGCGGTCGCTGGAGTGACCGAGTTCCTGAAAATAGGAGACGACCCGGCTCCAGTCGAGCACGCGCCGGTCGGCGCCCATGCGGTGACCGAAGTAGCTTTCGGGCGTGGGGGGCGCCGCGTGAAGGAAGCAGGCCGCAAAGAGAACGGAGAGAACGAATCGCCGCAAGGTCAAAGATCCTCAGGAAAAGATGAAAGAAAATCATTGTACATGCGGCGGGATTCCTGGGATATAGTTGAGGATTAACGGAGGCGAAACTATGAGCGACACTCCCATGACGCGGCGGGGTTTCCTGGCAGGCGGAGCAGCGGTGGCCGGGGTGGCGGCGGCGAACGCCGCGCCGGTGAACACTCGGAACATCCTTAATTACAACCCGAACATGGAATACCGGAAGCTCGGCAAGACCGGGATGATGGTGTCAGCGATATGCCTGGGCGGGCATTGGAAGCGCGTGCACACGATGCTCGGCGGGAAGCTGAAGACCAGTGTCGGCTACTCCGAGAACGACATGGAGAACATCCAGGACTCGGACTTCCTGAAGAGCCGGGACGCCGTGGTCAGCCGCTGTATGGAAGTGGGCATCAATTACATCGATGCCTGCGCGGGACCGGAGATCATGGCGTATAGCCGTGTGCTCCGGGGACGGCGGCAGAAGATGCACCTGGGCTACTCGTGGCACGTGCGGGAGTCGCGGTACATGGAGTGGCGCGCGGGGACGAAGCTGCTGGCCGGGCTGGACGAGGGCATGAAGGAAGCCAAGCTCGACTACGTGGACGTCTGGCGGATCAGCCTGCCGATGGATATGATCCAGAGCCTCGACGAGCTGCTGGGAGTCGAGCAGGGCGCCATTGAAGCGCTGGAAAAGGCGAAGAAACAGGGAAAAGTGCGGTTCACCGGAATCTCGACGCACAACCGGGTGTGGCTGAAGTCGCTTATCGAGCAGTATCCGAAGCAACTGGAGGTGGTGCTCTTCCCATATACCGCCAATACAAAAGAGCTGCCGGACGACACCGTTTTCGACGCTATCAAGGCGAACAACGTGGGCGTCTTCGGCATCAAGCCGTTTGCGGACAACGCGCTGTTTGTGGGAGACGGGACGCTCAACGGCCCGTACGCGAAAGAGGACGACCGGCGGGCGCGCCTCGCGATCCGCTACATCCTCAGCAACCCGGCAATCACGGCGCCGATTCCGGGGATGATCAACACCCACCAGGTGGACAACATGGCGCTGGCAGTCCAGGAGCGCCGCAAGCTGGATCTCAAGGAAAAAGCGGAACTCGAGAAGGCCTGCAAGGAGATGTGGGCGAATCTCTCTCCGGACCACAAGTGGCTGCGCAACTGGGAGTACGTGTAAACAGTCTCCCGCAAGGAGCGCCAAGACCGCGAAGAGGGTGACGAGAACGTTCGACGTGCCGCCGCTCCCCACAGCTGCCTGGTGTTGAAAAATACCAGTCACGACCTGATCGGTGTGTTGAGAAATCTGCCAGTATTCTGTGTTACCGATACTTCACGAAAAAGGTATTTAGGGTCTTAAGACCTGTTGATATAATTGGAGCGGTCTCCGGCTGTGTGTTGCTTGGGGAATCGGCCGCCGGGGCCACGAGCAGGGTTCCGGCGGGCCAGATCACCCGGTCCGAAAGCGGATCCTGCGGGAGGAGACGGATGTTGGGGACCGCTCCAGTCGAGACCGACCCGACCTGCCAGATTACCCTCGGAAATTTATACGACACTCCTGAAGGCAAGCGACTGCTGACCTGCATTCAGTGCGGGGTGTGCGCGGGCACGTGCCCGTACGGGGACGTGATGGAGTACCCGCCGCGCAAGATGATCGCGATGCTCCGCGCGGGTTTGCTGGAGAAAGTGTTCACCAGCGAGAGCCTGCTGGCGTGCGTGGCGTGCTACGCGTGTATGGCGAAGTGTCCGCGCGACATCCGGCTTACCGAGGTGCTGCTTCCGCTGATGAAGGAGCAGACGCTGTTGCACCTGCCGGACCTGCCGGCAGAACTGAAGAAGGCGCTGGAGAACACGCTGCGGTACGGCAACCCGATGGGCGAGTCGTCGCGCAAGAGGGCCGCGTGGGTGAAAACGGCGGACGTACCGATACGGATTCTTTCCGAATACCGGCAACCGGTGGACGTGCTGTGGTTCGTCGAGTGTTATACGTCCTTCTATCCGCGCGGGCAGGACACCAGCCGCGCCACCGCCAAGCTCTTTCACGCGATCGGCAGCGATTTCGCCATTCTCGGCAACGAGGAAAAGTGCGCCGGCGAGTGCGGGCGCTTGACGTGGGAGCCGGGCCTGTTCGAGACACTGACCGACTACAACATGGCGGTGTTCCAGAAGTACGAGTTCAACCGCCTGGTAACGTCTTGCCCGCACGCGCACAACGCATTCATGAACCGTTACAGGAAGCTCGGCTTCTGGTGGGAACTGGAGCACACGGTTCCATACTTCGCGCGCCATCTCGACCGTCTGAAGCCGATGTTGAAGCGGAAGCTGAACTACACCGTGACGTATCACGACCCCTGCTGCATGGGCCGCTACAACGACGTCTATGAAGAGCCGCGGCAACTACTCACGGCGATCCCGGGTATCAAGCTCACCGAGATGAAGCACAACCGGGTGAACGCAGTCTGCTGCGGCGGGGGCGGCGGCGGCATGTGGCTCGATACCTACTACAAGGCAAAGGGATACGACAGGCTGTCGGAACGGCGAGTCAACGAAGCCATCGCCACCGGCGCAGACGTTCTGGCGGTGTGTTGTCCGTACGAAGTTTCGCGATTTGAAGATGCACTGAAGGTACTCGGCCACGACAAGCGGATGATTGTCAGGGACGTAACGGAACTGCTGGCCGAGTCTCTGGAGGTCTAGAAGAAGATGAAGATCCTTGTTCTTCTCAAGATGGTCCCGGATGTCGTCGAGGAACTGGAGGTCGCCCCGGACGGTAAGGGGCTGGACCTCGAGTTTCTACGGATGATCCTCAGCGAACCGGACGATCACGCACTCGAAGAAGCGCTGATCCTGAAGGAGCGGTACGGCGGAAGCGTGACGGTGGCGGCGCTCGACGCACCCGACGTTGACGACGTGCTGTACACCGCTCTGGCAAAGGGGGCGGACCGCGCCGTGAAGGTCGCCGACATTGAGCCCGGCACAACCACGCGGACCGCCGCGGCGGCGCTTGCGGGCGTCCTCAGAGAGTCTACTGGACTGCTACCCGCCGATCTGATCCTTACCGGCTCACAGGCGATCGACGACCTCGACGGACTGGTCGCGCCGCTGCTGGCGCACAGCCAGGGGCTGCCATACGTGGGCATCGTGACGCAGGTCCGGGCCGATGAGGCGGCGAGGACCGCGACGGTGATCAAGGAGTATCCGGGCGGCGTTCGGGGCGAGTTCGAGACGCCGCTGCCGGTGGTGCTCGGAATCCAATCGGCGGAGAAGCCTCCGCGCTACGTGC
>JAEHDI010000135.1 GCA_016880505.1 Bryobacterales bacterium
GCCGAAGTACCGCATGGCGACGTCCCACGACCCCTCGATGAACTGCGTCGATGTCAGCGTAATGTGAATGTCGCCCGGGTACGTGTAGTTCACGTTGAAGTGGCTGGAGCAGTCGCCTGCGTCGCGTCGGCCCTTCGGGCCCCCCACGCCCTGCGCCATCACGGGGTGAGCCTTGAGCACCCAGTTCGTCGTGTCGATCAGGTGGATGTTCTGCTCCACCAGGATGTCGCCCGACAGCACGCGGTCGTGCAGCCAGTTGCGCAGCCGCTTCGTCGCCGGCCCTGCGCCCGGACGGTCCGGTTGCGGGATGGCCCCGGCGTAGTAGTGGCACAGGCCGCACACGATATCGCCGACGTCGCCGCGCCGGATGCGTTCCACCAATTGCACGTATGGCGTCGCGTGCCGCAACTGGAATCCGACCACGATGCTCGCCTTCTTGCCCACCTGCGAGCCGATGCGCATCACTTTCTTTGCGCCGGGCACGTCCACCGCTACCGGTTTCTCCAGGTACACGTGCTTGCCGGATGCCGCCGCCTGCTCGAAGTGCGTCGGGTGGAAGTACGGGGGCGTCGCGATGTGGATGACGTCCAGCTCCCGCATCGCCGTCAGCTTGTCGAGCGCTTTCGGCCCGGTAAACAGCATGGACGAGTTGATGGGGGTCTTCCCCTTCGTCTCCGCCGCCTTATTCAACGTCGCCTGCGCCCGCTCCGTCTGCTCCTGATACAGGTCGCCGAGGGCGACATACTGCGCCGTCGTCTGCAGCGTGAAACCTTCCGCCACGCCGGTGCCGCGCCCGCCGCACCCAAACAGCGCCATCCGCACTGCCGAATTCCGCTGGCTGCCCCGGACCAGCTCCGGCTTCATGATCATAAAGCTGCCGGCGGCAGCTCCGATAAACGTTCTGCGATCGATTTCTTTGCTTTCCATGGCTCTCTCTCTATGAGTTCCCCCTTGCGGGCGGAGCGCCCGTGGGGTTAGGGCTTCAGTATACAACCGCCTCTCCCCTCCGTGATATACGCTGGTTTGCGTGAAGAAAGTTGCGATTCTGACCGCCCTGGAGGCCGCGCGCCTGATCCCCGACGGCGCTACGGTCGCCACCAGCGGGTTCGTCGGCTGCGGCCATCCCGAGGAACTGACCACCGCGCTTGAGCGGCGCTTCCAGTTGGAAGGCAGCCCCCGCGGCCTGACCCTCGTGTACGCCGCCGGACAGGGCGACGGCAAGAGCCGCGGCCTCAACCACATCGCACATAAGGGCCTCCTGCGGCGGGTGATTGGCGGGCATTGGAATCTTGCCCCGGGACTGGGCCGACTCGCGCTCGAAGACGAGGTCGAGGCGTACAACTTCCCGCAGGGCGTCATGTCCCACTTATTCCGTGCCATCGCGGCGGGCAATCCCGGCCTGGTCACTCACATCGGCCTCGACACCTTCGCGGACCCGCGGCACGGCGGCGGCAAGCTCAACTCCCGATCTACGGAGGACCTCGTCGAAGTCGTCCGCCTCGGCGAAAGAGAGTGGCTCTGGTACAAGGCGTTTCCCATCGGCGTAGCCCTGCTTCGCGGCACCGCCTCCGATTCTTACGGCAATATCTCGCTCGACGACGAAGTGCTCACCGGCGAGGCCCTTTCGATCGCTCAGGCGGCGAAGAACTCGCGCGGAACGGTCATCGTTCAGGTCGATCGCATTGTGCCCGACTTCTCCCGTGACCCCAAGTCGATCCGCATTCCCGGCATCCTCGTCGACGCCGTCGTGCTCGGATCGAAAGAGAACCACATGCAGACCTTCGCCGAGCAGTTCAATCCGGCCTACGTCGAGCCCGGCGACATTTGTGCTAGTGGCCAGCCCCCTGCTCTGAATGGCCTCCGCCTGTGGATCGCCCGCCGGGCATTCGCTGAAATCCGGGAAGGCGACATCGTGAACCTCGGCATCGGAATTCCCGAAGGGGTGGCACAGGTGGCCGCGACGCAAGGCCGTCTCAGGAGCATGGTGCTGACCGTCGAGGCCGGCGCCATCGGCGGAATTCCCGCCGGCGGATTGAGCTTCGGCGCTTCCAGCCACCCGATGGCGATCATCGACCAGCCCTACATGTTCGACTTCTATGATGGGGGCGGTCTCGACATCGCGGTTCTAAGCATGGCCGAGTGCGACCGCCGCGGCAGCGTCAACGTCAGCCGCTTTGCTGGTCGTATCGCCGGCGCCGGCGGGTTCACTAACATTTCCCAGACGGCCAAACGCGTCGTCTTTGTCGGGACCTTCAGCGCAGGCGGCCTCGACGTGCGGTGGGAGGACGGACGGTTACAGATTCGCGCGGAAGGCGAGACGCGCAAGTTCGTGCGGGACGTCGGGCACGTCACCTTCAGCGGACCCCGCGCCACCGCGCAAGGCAGGAAGATTCTTTACGTGACCGAGCGCGCCGTCTTCCGGCTGACCGCGGGCGGCCTGGAGCTGATCGAAGTCGCACCGGGAATCGACCTGCGCCGGGACATCCTCTCACAGATGGATTTCACCCCGTCCGTCGCCGCGGAGCTGAAGCCGATTCCCGCCTGGATCTTCGATCCGGTTACTCCCAGTTCAGAATGACCTTGCCGGATTCGCCGCTCCGCATCGCATCGAAGCCCTTCTCATACTCCGTGTAGTGGAAGCGGTGCGTGATCACCGGCTTGATGTCGAGTCCGGACTCGATCATCACGTTCATCATGTACCACGTCTCGTACATCTCGCGGCCGTAGATTCCCTTGATCGTGAGCATGTTGAAGATGACGGTATTCCAGTCGATCGCCATCTCGCCGCCCGGGATGCCAAGCATCGCGATCCTGCCGCCGTGACACATGTTCTCGAGCATCTCCCGAAACGCGGAGGCGTTGCCCGACATCTCGAAGCCGACGTCGAAGCCCTCCTTCATCCCGAGTTCGTTCTGCACGTCCTTTAGGCGTGTCGTCTTGACGTTCACCGCCCGCGTCACGCCGAGCTTCTTCGCCAGTTCCAGCCGCCACGGATTCACGTCGGTGATCACCACGTACCGCGCGCCCGCGTGGCGCGCCACCGCCGCGCCCATGATCCCGATCGGCCCCGCTCCGGTCACGAGCACGTCTTCGCCGAGCACCGGGAACGACAGCGCGGTGTGCACCGCATTGCCGAACGGATCGAAGATGCTCGCCACCTCCAGGTCCATGCTGTCCGGATGATGCCAGACGTTCGTCATCGGCACCGAGATATATTCGGCGAACGCGCCCGGCCGATTCACGCCGACTCCGAGCGTCTTGTTGCACAAATGCCGACGTCCCGCGAGACAGTTACGGCACCGCCCGCACACCACATGCCCCTCGGCGCTGACCAGCATGCCCGGGAAGAAATCGGAAACGTTCGCGCCGGTTTTGACGATCTCGCCGGCGAACTCGTGCCCCACTACCATCGGCACCGGGATTGTTTTCTTCGCCCAATCGTCCCAGTTGTAGATGTGAACGTCCGTCCCGCAAATCGACGCGCGCTTGACCTTGATCAGAACGTCATTGATGCCGATTTCCGGCATCGGAACGTCTTCCAGCCAAAGTCCGGGCTCCGCCTTGCTCTTCACCAGCGCTTTCATAAGCCTCCAATGTAACCCGGGAAGGGGACTGACCCACTCTTTCCCGAGCGCGATTCGGCGGAAGGGGATAGGCTACTCTGTCCTGAGCGCAGTTCGCGAGCGGACAGAGCTGCCTGTCCCCTTCCACTCACGACCTCTGTTTTGCCCTTCACGCCCTGGGTCGTTCACGAAAGCCCACAAGACCGCTTTCAATCGCGGCGAACGACCGCACGGCCGCGCCTCCAGATCCACCACCTCCGCCCGTAGACTCCAAGCAGCGCCAGGCAAACGGCCACGGCGCCCCGCGTCAGCCATTCCTGTGGCACATCTGGGTAGACCAGAGCTTCGAGGTAGTGGATTATGAAGCCCTCCTGGTACGGCGTGATGCCCGCCTTTTCCTGCGCCCACTGCTCCGCCAGCGTCAGCGGGCACGGCCATGGACCGGTCTCGATCATGATTCCGAAGAGCAGTGACGCCACATGGACGGCTGCCAGCGCCAGTCGGCCGCGGGTCACCACGACGCCGGCAATCACCCAGACGATCCAAAGCAGATGCAATGCTAGGAAAGCGGCTGCCAGAATCTCGTATCCGTTCATGACCCCTTTCAAACATGTCCCCATCGCGGTACGATTCTTCCGAAGCCCATGCGTGCCAGGACCATCCTGCTCCTCCTGACACTGTCTGCCGGCGCCGCCGAGCAGACCCTGGAACTGCGTGGCCAGATCGAGCCTGCCCCTGGTAAGGCTGCCGTAACCCTCGACGCTGCCCTCGGCTCATTCACCGCGAGTACCATCTCAGACGCAAGGGGTCGCTTCAAGTTCAAGAAACTTCAACCCGGCCCCTATTCGGTCACGGTGTTCATCGCCGGCGCCGGCGTCTCCCGGCGCACAGTGGAGGTGACCCCCAGCCTCGCCGACCCCAAGGGCCGAGTCCACGCGGTCATCCCGTTCAACCCGTCTCCGGTCTCCGCCGGCCGTTTGGCCGCGCGGCGGAACACCGTATCGGTCGGCGACCTCGCGATCCCCGATCGCGCCAAACGCGAGTACGACGAAGCCCAGCAGAAACTCGGTGGCAACGACGTTGAAGGCGCCATCCGCCACCTCAAGCGCGCCGTTGAGATCGCGCCCGGATACATGATGGCGTGGAACAACCTCGGTACCATCGCCTACCACGCCCGAAGGTTCGAGGACGCCGAAACGTATTTCCGCAAAGCGCTCGAGGCGCGCCCCGGCGCGTTCCCTCCAGCGGTCAACCTCGGCGGAGTCTTGCTGTACACCGGAAAGCACGAAGAGGCATTGAAGTTCAATAAGTACGCCGTCGAGACGCGGCCGCGCGACGCGCTCGCCAACTCGCAGCTCGGCATGACGTACTTCCTCCTCAACCAGGACGACGAGGCGCTGAGGTACCTCAACGCGGCCAGGGAACTCGATCCCTCGCACTTCTCCAGCCCGCAGCTTCTGATGGCCGAGATTCACATCCGGCGCCGGGACCGCGTCCTCGCCATCAAGGAACTCAAGGAATTCCTCGCCCTGCACCCAGACTCACCCGAAGCGCCGAAAGTGCGCGGCTTCCTGGAGCGCTTGCTGAATCCGCCGCGGCCGGCCACTCAGGCCGAAGCGCCGTCGCCGGCGCCCTGATCAGGTCCTTTGGGCGACGCGAACCTTTCGATTTAAGCGGCGCGAACAGCCTGGCGCAGGATCGTCCGTAATCGCTCCGAAGCCACGCGATTGGGATCGGAAATGTAAAGCTCGTGGTGCGGTCCGTGGAAACGCATCTTGTTCGCCTCCGCGAACTCCTTCATTGCCTGAACGGTGCGGGTCTCTTCCTGGTAAGGGCCTACATGGAGCATCTGCACGCACTGTCCTTCCTTGATCTTTTCCAGCCGCACCTCGACCCCCTCGGGCAGCTTGCCTTTTTCCTCCAGGGCGGCAGCGGCCTGTTTGACCTCTCGGGCCGTGATGAAGCCGGGAACGCGGATCATCAGCTTCCAAGTCCACTCGTCGAGCGGCACTTCGTCGACTGGCTTGCCGGCATCATCGACCCACCACAGCGCCTCCAGACCGCAGACTTTGTAGTCCTGACCCGCGGACTTCCTGGCCATCTTGATCGTGTATGCGGCGCCGAAGAGGGCGCCGATCTTTCGCCGAAAATCCTCGCCACCCGGTTGCCCGCGTCCGCAGGCGGTGAGATACGGGATCGCGGGAATGTCCACGAAAACGGGCTTCTTCGGTTTCACGTACTGCTTCTCGAATTCCTTATAGAGATCCAGCTTTGCTGAAGGTTTCACGGTCTCTTCTCCCGACATCAGAAGTGTATTCCTGAAGGCTGGGCCACTGCCAGCCGTAAGCCGATGGGTTTCAACGGCGGCACAGGCTTCAGCCTGTGAAGACCACACTCCTGAGCGCCTTCCCCGGCCGCTACTTCGCGAAGTACCCGGCGCGGGTCCGCACTTTGACCCCCGGCCGCTTCACACGCACCTCGACGCGCCTCCACTTCCCATCGAAGTCCTGATTCGCCGGATAGTATGCCACCGTATACACGCTGCGCAACTCCTCGGCGACCTGTGGGTACACGGGATCGAGGTCCTGAATCGAGCTGGCTCGGAACAGTCGCCCTCCGGTCGCTTCGGCAAGCTTCTCCAGCGCGCTTCGTGCGCTGAGCGCCCATCGCGGCGGAGGCGCCACGGTGAAAGGGTCCAGGTACACCGGATAGATCAGTGCGGTCATCTCCGCGGCGGCGCGCTGAAGTTTGCGGAATGAGACCTTCGACGGCGTGGAGACGCCCTGAATCTGATTGTCCACGCCGTCGCTGATGAAGATCAGTGCATTTCTCTCTTTCGGGCGCTCCAAGAACTCCTCCGCATACGCGAGAACGACGGTGTCGTACAGCGGCGAGCCGCCCGAGACTTCGGGGATCGCTTCGATGGTTGCGAGCAGGGGCTCCCTGTCCGCCGTCAGCCGTGAGACCACGTGAAACGAATCGTTGGCCAGCGCGTAAACGGCGACACGATCATGTGGACGCGCGATTCCGATGAAACGGCGCGCGGCTTCTTTCATCGCGGGACGGTCTCTGAGCGTGCTGCCACTCAGATCGAGCAGAATAGCGAGATTGAACGGCACCTCCTCGGAACCGGCAATCGCAGGCTTCTGTGGAACACCGTCCTCGAGGATCTGAAAGTCTCCGGGCTTCAGACCGTCAACATGACGCCCCTCGCCGTCGGAAACCGAGACGGTGACGTTCACCATGCGCACATCCGACGTGAACACGGGCGTGCCCGCTTCAGCACCGGCGGCCGGCTTTGGCGGGTTGATTGGCGCCCGGGAAGATGGAGCCTTGATCCGTATACCACCACTCAGGATGCCATCCAGGATCTCCGGCGCCTGCCAGTGCATCTTGACTGGCGAATCCGAAGGAATGGGCATCTCCGACAGAACAATCCGCCCCGCCGATTCGGCCTCCACCCGAATCACGCCGTAAGTAACTTTCGACTCTGGAAGCTTGTCCTCGAGCAGCCAGGCTCCATCTTGCGATCGCCGGGAAACCCTCATACCGCCCGGCGCTGCAAATCCCCTTGGCGCGGTGCGCGATGAAATAGTCAGTCGGGTGGCCTCCCACGGCGCCTTGAGCAGGATATCGCCGCCGTCGGTTCTTACGAAAGCTCGTGCGATCAGTCCTTCCAGGGACACAGCGCCGTTCTTGGTGGTGGCCTCAATTGCGGCGCCGTAGGGGAGTCCGATCCCGATGTCCACCTGCGCCCCGTCGGACGGCCGGCAATCCACCGCGATCAGTCCGGACGCCTTCGTAACCTCTACGTCACCGGCGTGAACGGGTCGTGCGGAACTCGATTGGCGCACCCGGATCTTGCTCCCGGTCACCACGAAGACACTGATGCCACCGTAGGGATTATTGACCCGAACCGTCTCCGCACGGCACGGAATCAAAAACAGGACAACTCCGCTAACGAGCGCCGCTCCGAGTCCACAGGATCTCGTCAATTCCCCTCCACCCCATTCATAACAGACTACGGCTCTCCCCAGAAGCTGGCTCCGCAGGCCAGTCCTTGACCACGCGACAAGAAACCTCGTGCCGCCGGCAAACGTCTATCTAACAAACGCTGGAGCTGCGCGGTTGTCCACCACTTCACGCACAGGTTTACGATTGTAAAAAGTTTGCTGGCGGGGGATCTTGGCGGGAGCCAGAAGGAATGGCACATCGCATCGATGGTTGGCTCCGCCGGCTTTGCGGCCTGCACGATGCGGCCGCGCCTGCGGCGCCGGAAATCGCGCTGGGCGCCGTTCATGGTAATGTCCGCAGGCGCCCGTGGCTCTCCTACCTGGTCAGCCTTACGCTTGTGGTAGCGATCACCTTGACGGGCCTCCAGATCGAACACCAGTTGACCTCCACAAACCTGGCGATGGTCTACCTGCTTGCCGTTGTTGTGAGCGCCCTGCGGTGGGGATTGTTGCCGGCGGTTGTAACAGCTGTAACATCGACGCTTATTTTTACTTACTTCTTCATCCCGCCCTACAGAAGCTTTGCTTTCAGAGACGACTGGTACCTGATTACATTTGTCACTTTTCTTGTCGTCGGTCTCATCATCAGCAGATTGGCGAGCGAAGCGACGCAGAACGCGCGCAGGGCCGCCGCACTCGCCATCGAGAGAGCAAAACTGCAAGAGAAGGCGCAACAGGCGTACTGGACTGAAGAGAGGAACCGTCTGCATAAGGCGCTCATGAACTCGGTTTCTCACAATCTGCGGACGCCGCTGGCGTCGATTAGCGGCGCTCTGAACAGCCTCATCGAGGACGGCCCGGCACTCTCCGAGTCAATTCGCAACGAACTGCTGGAGAGTGCTCTTGAACAGTCCGTCGCCTTGAATCGCCTGGTCGGCAATCTGCTGGACGTGACCAGACTTGAGGCAGGTGCGCTTCGGTTGAGAATCGAGCCCTGCGAAGTGCAGGACCTCGTAGGCTCCGCGCTGGCGCAATTGGGTAGCGCGATCTCCAGCCGCCGGATCAGCGTCGACATCCCGCCGGACTTACCTCTGTTTTACATGGACTTCGTGCTCGTTTCGCAGGTTCTCGTGAATCTCGTCGACAATGCCCTTCGATACTCGCCCGCCGATCGGCCGGTCGAGATCCGCGCGAGGATCGAGGACGGCCGGCTGAGGGTCGATGTGGCGGACCGGGGTATTGGAATAGAATCTGGCGATCTGATACGAATCTTCGAGAAATTCCACCGCGCCGGGAACGCTGCTAACTCCAATGGAATCGGACTGGGCCTTTACATTTGTAAACGCTTCGTGGAGGCTCACGGTGGAAGGATTTGGGCGGAGCGGCGAGCGCAGGCCGGCACGCTCGTCACTTTTGAAATACCGCGACTGGGCGAATTCGGCTCCCTGCCGGTACCTTACTCCGGCGCCCCTGAGGAACTGACGGTTTCTTGACCGGCAACGTCTGACATGGAAGACAGCAGAGATGTCAAGGACTGAGCACGACACTCGGGCTCCTGCGGGCGAGAATCGCCCTCCGCGAATTCTCGTCGTTGACGACGAGCGCGCCATCCGGACCTTGCTCAACGCCTCGCTTTCTGCGCAGGGCTACGCCGTATATCAAGCCGAAGACGGTGAACAGAGCATCCAACAGGTACGATCCGTCCGGCCGGACGTAATCCTGCTGGATCTTGGCCTGCCGGACGTTGACGGTACTGAGATCATTCGCTGCGTTCGCGAATGGGCCAACACCCCCATCATTGTGTTGTCTGTCAGAGACGACGAGGCCCAGAAGATTGCGGCGCTGGATGCGGGAGCTGACGATTACCTCACGAAGCCTTTCGGCCCCGGAGAACTGCTGGCCAGAATCCGCGCCGCATTGCGCCGTGCCTGCACGGTCGGCGATAGCCCAACCTTCGTGTGCGGTGACTTGATGGTTGATCTGATGCGTCGTGAAGTACGTCTTTCAGGCGAGCCGGTACAACTCACCCCCACCGAGTATGATTTGCTGGCGGTTCTCGTTCACCATGCCGGCAAGGTCCTGACCCACCGGCAATTGATTCACGAGGTATGGGGTGGCGCTTACTACCACGACGCTTCACACCTTCTACGCGTAACAATTAGCAACCTCCGTCGCAAACTGGAGCGGGACACGGCACGTCCACGCCTCATCGTCACCGAACCGGGCGTCGGGTACCGCCTTCGCTCAGAGTTTTGACGTTTTCTTGACACTCCTTCGCTCTGTTTTGGCGTGGTTTTGACCTTCTCTCCCTTACGCTGAAAGCATGGACCTCAACTGGTCTCGCTAAGAGGCTGCTGAAAAGGGAACGGTCGCATGCAGTTACCGAGCCGCGACCGGAGGGAGCGGAAGTCACAGCGACCTTTTTTGGCACCCTGCGAGTGTGCGAAGGAGGGGCAAATGACCATGTTACGAAGGCTGGAAACACTGACACTGCTGCTGGGAACGATCATCGCGACGAGCTCAGCGCAAACCATCACGGGAACCATCACCGGAACCATTACCGATCCGACCGGCGCCGTCATCACTGGGGCTAAGATCACGGCGACGAACACGCAAACTGGCGTAAGAACGACCACGGTCTCTAATGAGTCCGGCGCCTATGTCCTTCCGTTCCTAGCGATCGGCCGCTACTCCGTCACCGTGGAGGCAAGAGGATTCAAGACCGCGAATATTCAGCCGTTCGGACTCGAGGTAGCGCAGACCGCGCGAGTCGATGTTCGGATGCAGGTCGGAGAGATCTCGCAAACCGTTGATGTGACAGACGTCGCGCCTGTTCTCCAGACTGATACGACGCACACCGGCGACACGATCAGCAGTGCAAAAGCCAGCACTCTCCCGCTGAACGGGCGTAATTTTGTCGCTCTCAGCCTGTTGATCCCCGGTGCTGTTACGCCAAACCCCACCTCTTTTACGACGCCCTCGCGGGCATTCTCCGGTGGCAGACCTTATGTGAACGGCAACCGGGAGCAGACCAATAACTTTCTTCTCGAAGGCATCGATGTAGACGATCCCATCGACAACCTAGTCGGCTACAACCCGAATGTCGACGCGATCGGCGAAATGAAAGTCATAACCGGCAACGCCCCGGCTGAGTTCGGAAACAGCAACGGAGCAATCGTGAACGTCGCATTGAAGAGCGGGACCAACGCCCTCCACGGCGACCTGTTCGAATTCCTCCGCAATGACCGCCTGGATGCCAACAGCTTCTTCTCAAACCGGTCCGGCGCCCAGAAACGCGCCCTTCGCATGAACACCTTTGGTGGCACGTTGGGCGGCCCGATCGTTCGGGATCGCACCTTCTTCTTTATCGACTATCAGGGCACACGCAACCCAACCAGCGGCGCGGCGCTGGCATCGGTAGCGCTTGCACCCTATCGTGTGGGAGACTTGTCGGCGTTTTCGCAGACGATTCTGGATCCGGTCACCAAATTGCCTTTCCGCGGCAACGTGATCCCTCGTGACCGCATTGTGAACCCGGTTGCGAAGGCCTTGTTCTCCAACCCTAGCCTGTATCCGCTTCCCAACGCGACCGGCACCGGTCCCATCGGCGTGACGAACAACTACATCTCGTCGAGCGGTAACTTCCTCGACAACGACCAGGCCGACGCCAAGATCGACACTCAGCTTACGGACAGCGACCGGCTTTCAGGCCGGTTTACAATCGCCCGGTACCGCTCAGGTGACAACACCGTCGCGCTGCCTGTCTTCCTCGGCGGAGGAACAAATGCGCCAACGACCGGCGGAGTCCTGAATTGGACGCGGACTCTCAACCCGCAGACGGTCAACGAAGCGCGATTTGGCTTCAATCGCGTGGTCTTGAAGTTCTTCACAACCGATCCCTCCGGCGTACTCGGAGCCAACGGCAACCAAACGCTTGGCATTCCGGGTAGCCAGCCTATCGCCGGCGCCAGTTCCGTCTCACTCGGAGACGGACTGAGTTCCATCGGGGCCGCGGCGACCGACAGCTCGACTTATGACAACACTTACCAATTCAGTGACAACTTCATCTGGCAGCGCCGTCTCCATACCTTCAAAGCCGGCTTCCAGATTATTCGCTACCAGCAGAACCGGTTTTACGCCGGTAATAATGGCTTGCTCGGCACTTTCTCCTACACAGGAGATTACACCGGCTCCGCGTTTGCCGACTTTTTGCTGGATGACCTGCGTTCCAAGGGACGCGGAAGTCAAACGGGGCTCTGGGGTCAGCGTCAAAGCCGGATCGCGGCGTTCTTTCAGGACGATTTCAAGCTCCGGCCGGACCTCGTGCTCAATCTTGGCCTGCGGTGGGAGTACGCTCAGCCGCTGATCGAAGTTGCCGACCGGCAGTCCAACATAAATCTGGTTACGGGCCAGCAGTTGTTCGCCGGCAAAGACGGCAATTCGCGCGCGCTGTATGACCCCTACTATCGCCAGTTCATGCCGCGAGTCGGCGTGGCGTGGACGCCGCCCATGCTCTCCAACAAGTTCGTGGTGCGCGCCGGCTACGGCATCACCAGTTTCATGGAGGGCACCGGCGCCAACCTCCGGTTGCCGCTCAATCCGCCGTTTTTCTTTGAGTCCAACATCACGTATGATCTGGCCTCGCCGGGCAGCATCACCAGCGGCTTCACCGACGTTCAACCGCAAAACCAGCTCTCCGGGCAGGTCCGGGCGTGGATCCCCAACCTGCGTCCGGCTTTTATCCAGCAGTGGAACGTGAGCGGGCAGTACGAGTTCACTAAGACTCTTTCGTTTACGGCAGGATATGTTGGCCAGCGTGGCACACACCTGGTGGACCCGCGTGAGTTCAATCAACCGATGCCCGGTACGGGCCCCGTGGATACCTGGCTGCCGCTGCAGCAGCGCAGGCCACTCTACGCGTTCGATCCGCTGATTACCAACATCAGCGGCACAGACTCGAGCTCGACGATGTCCTATCGGGCGCTTCAACTCAGCGCGCGCAAGCGGCTCGCCTCCGGTCTGGAGTTCCTGTCTGCCTACACATATAGCAGGTCGCTGACCGACAATCTGGGCTACTACGGCTCCGCCGGAGTGGCGAGCGAAGGCGCCTACTGGCAGAATGCGTATGATCGGAAAGCGGACTGGGGCCCGGCCTTCTTCGATGCCAGGCACGTCTTCAGCCTGGGGGGCTACTATGAACTGCCCTTCGGAAGAGACAAACGCTGGGGCCAGCACACGAGCAAGCCGGGGAACCTCATTCTCGGGAATTGGGCGATCAGCTACTTGGCCAGCCTCCACTCTGGTTTTCCCATCACTATCCTTTCGAGCGATGTAAGCAACCAGGCTGTCCGTGGGTCAACGCGCCCCGATCGATTCCTGCCTCTGACGTACACCGGACAGACCATCGACCAATGGTTCGGTACCGGCAATTCGTTCTGTCTGACACCCGGAGTCAACGACGGCACGTGTGCGTATGGCGTCCCGGCCCTCGGGATGTTCGGTAACGCCGGCGTCGGCACCGAGCGCGCCCCGGCTTTCAAGAACCTGGATTTCGCCCTCGACAAGAAGTTCAGTCTCTCAGAGTTTCACGCCTTGGACTTCCGGGCCGAGTTCTTCAATATCCTCAACCACCCCAACTTCGGCCCTCCGGACCGCAGCATCTCGTCGCCGGCCACTTTCGGCGTGATCACCAGCACGATCGGCTCACCCCGAAACATCCAGTTCGGTCTAAAGTACACTTTCTGACATTTCGTCGTTTGCCCGTAGCCGAAGCGGCTTTACATAGTCTTTACCTGGAATCGCCCTCTAGGCGCTAACGTGCGACCCCCAATCAGCATCGTTACATGTGGGGGTAGTAGAAATCATGAGGGCGCCGAACCGAAAGGTCTTACTGGTGACGGTCGCCGCCGTGGCTGTTGCGGTCGGCGGGAGTTGGACGGTCCTGCGGGGGCACGGTGACACGCAATATCGGTCCGTCTCCCTGGACAAAGGCGACATCGCCTACAGCGTCTCGGCAACGGGCAGTCCCAATGCCGTGGTAACTGTCCAAGTCGGGTCACAGGTGTCGGGGAACATTCTGGAGCTGGATGCCGACTACAACACCAGAGTCAAGAAGGGACAACTGGTGGCGCGTATCGATCCGCAGGAGTTTCAGGCTCGCGTCACTCAGGCCAGTGCAAGCTTGGATGTGGCCAAGGCGGCTGTAGTGAATGGCCGCGCCGTCGTTGAGCGGGCGCAGGCTGACCTTGCCAGCACCAAAGCCGGGGTGGCGGACGCCGCCGCCTCGGTTCTCAAAGCCAAAGTCGCCGTCCAGGATGCCAAGAACAAGCTCGATAGGGCCGTCCTGCTGCGCCAGAGTGGCGTCATCGCGGACCAGGACAAAGACACGGCGCAGGCCGCTTACGATACAGCCGTGGCAATGGAGCAGGCTGCCGAGGCCCAACAAACAGCCGCACAGCAGAAGGTCCGGTCCGCCGAGGCCGATATCGAAGTCGCCAGGACGCAACTGGCCACGGCGGGCGCGCAAGTCAAACAGACTACGGCCGCGCTCCAACAGGCACAACTGGATTTGAGCCACACCTATATCACGGCGCCCGTGGACGGGACCGTGGTCGCGAGGCATGTGGATGTGGGGCAGACCGTGGCCGCCAGTCTCCAGGCGCCGACCCTGTTCGAAATCGCACAAGACCTGACCAAGATGCAGGTGGACACCAACGTTAGCGAGGCAGACGTGGGGCGTGTTCGCGTGGGGCAGCCGGCGACCTTCACCGTAGACGCGTACCCGGGCGAGGTGTTTCGCGGACAAGTCACGCAGATTCGGCAAGCACCCATCAACGTGCAAAATGTGGTCACCTACGACGTCGTGATCGGCGTTGCCAACACGGACCTCAAGCTTTTTCCAGGGATGACCGCCAATGTCAAGATTCTGGTGGACACGCACACCGATGTACTGCTTGTGCCGAACGCCGCACTTCGGTTCCGGCCGGCGGGCTCGGAGAAGCAACGTGCCGCGGCAGGTCCCGCCGGCCCCTCGTCGAGGCCGAGTGGGCGGCGCGGAGCGGCCAACATGTCGACTCTCTGGGTCCTGTCGGGAAACGGAGAGCCGCGGCCCGTTGCCGTGCAAACGGGACTGAGCGACGGCGTCTATACAGAGGTCACCAGCGGCGCCCTCAAACCGGGCGACCAGGTTATTGTGGCGGAGGCCGGCACAACGGCGGCAGCGCCGGCGCCGGTATCCCCTGCTGCTCCCGGCGGCCGGCGCGGAATGGGGTTCTGAC
>JAEHDI010001052.1 GCA_016880505.1 Bryobacterales bacterium
ACGGCCATCGGCAGGTCGAATCCGGCGCCCTCCTTGCGGACGTTGGCCGGAGCCAGGTTGATGGTTACCGACTTGTTCGGGTAGCCGAAGCCGGAGTTCATCAGGGCGGACTTGATCCGCTCACGGCTTTCCCGTACGGCCGTATCGGGCATGCCAACGGTGATGAAGTCGCGGGCATTGCCCGAGCCCCACATGTCCACCTCCACGTCGATCGGGTGGGCGTCGATGCCGTAGACGGCGGCGCTGCGTGTCCGGAACAGGGCCAAGACAAATAAGTGGCGGGAACGGACGCTCCTTCTCAGGCTGTTTTCCGCGAGTAGAACCGCGGAGGATTCCGTACCGGTACCAGCTAACTTTGGATAACGGAACTCTATCGTCTATTTCAGATCTTGTACTCCTGGAGTAACGACACGCATGATTGGGGAGGCGTGTCCGACGTGTGCACTCGCATGCGGAGCACACTTCCGGCTCCGGGCCGGGACGGGAGCAAGGAAGGTCGGCTCCGGAAGGCGCCAGAAATCGAATCGGGAGGAGACATGAGTTCAATTCGGGCAGCAGTCAAGTTGTACGTTCTTCTTGTACTTGTCTTTGCTACCGGCGCGGTGAGTCTGCTGACTGCGCAGGGAAATTCGCTCGCCGCCCGCGTACGCGCCCTCAACGGAGATGTGCTTCAAGTCCACGGCAAGTTCGGTAAAGCGTCACCGGCCGAAGTCGCCCAGGTGAGAAGCGAGGCCGCGGCGGCGATTGGCCAGCGAGCCGAAGCGCTGGCGGCTTTGATTGAGCTTGACCCGGCGGAAGCGCTCAAACTCGCGTTTGCCGAAGATTTGCTCGGCACGCTGGGCCAGGTTTTTCCCGGATCGGCAGCGGTACTCGAGACACACGGATCCTGGAAAGGAGTGCTCGAATACCAGATCACCGACGACCCGACAATGACCCGCCACCAATCGATTCGGCGGCTGCGGTACGGTCAGGAGAGCCTGGAGATTCATTTCGCCGGGTCCGAGCCAAAGGGGCTCAAGGGTGGCGACATTGTTTCCGTTCGCGGCATCCGGGCGGGCAACCGGGTAGCAGCGCAAGACGGCAGTATTCTCGGCACGGACGCCGTCGCGGCGGCATGCAGTACGAAGGGCGCTCAGAACATTGTCGCTATTCTGGTGAACCTGCCAAGCTACACGCTCAGCTCGGGCGTGGATCAGGAGTTGATGAAGGGAATCCTCTGGGGCAACGATTTCACTACCAAGGATGCCACGCCGAACCGCTCCGTCGACAACTTCTGGTATGAAAGCTCGGATCATCAGACCTGGGCGCCGGCTTCGGGCGGTAAGGTCGTCGGGCCATACCTGCTGAGCAACGACTACAACAAGAACTCGTCCGGGCAGACGTACTGCGACTACAACGGTCTGAAGGCGGAAGTGTTACAACAGGCTGACGCGGAAGTCTACTTCCCAAGCTACTCGCGGGTGATGCTGATCTTTCCGCCGAACGGCGCGTGCGGATGGGCCGGGCTCGGAGACCTCGGTTGCTGGAACAGCGGAACGCAAGACGGCGGGTTCACGGCGTCGTTTGTTTGGGAGCGATCCGACCAGACGGCCAACCGCGTCTGGGGTGTGGAGTTGGCCACGCACGAACTGGGCCACAACCTGTCCATGCACCATGCGAGTTCCCGCGAGTTCACTGATGCGGGGGGTGCACGCGTTCCGCTTGGCGCCTTCGGTGACGCGGGCGCAATCACCGAGTACGGCGATCTGTTTTCGACCATGGGATCGTGGAACCTTGGCTATTACAGCGCTCACCACGCCGAACAGCAACTCGGCTGGCTTGCGCTGGGCGCCAACTTCCAGGTCGTCGAGACCAGCGGGCTGTACACCATCCTTCCCTACGAGAGCTTTGGAGGGCTGAAGGCGCTGAAGGTTCGCCGGGGCACGGGCAACGACGCCTGGCTCTGGATCGAGTCGCGCCGCGCCATCGGCAACTACGACTCCGCGATCGGATCGCAGGTCTTCGGCGGCGCGCTCATTCACTACGAGGATTCGACTACGGGAACGAAAACGCACGTAGCTGACTTCACTCCTTCCACGACTTCGTTCAACGATCCGGCCCTGCTGGCCGGACAGACGTGGGTCGATCCGTATTCCAACGTCTCGGTGAGAGTCGTCAGTGTCAGTGACTCCGGAATGACGGTTGAGGTCAACTACGGAGCCGTGCCGTGCACCTCTGGGACTCCAATGGTGACGATCTCTCCGTCCAACCCGACGGTGCAGCCGGGCGGCAGCGTTAACTACACAGTGTCTGTGAAGAATAACGATTCTACCGGATGCCCGGCAGGCAGTTTCGACATGAGCAGTACTGTGCCCTCGGGGTGGGGCAGTTCCTTCACGCTGAACGCGGTCACAGTCAACCCGGGTGCGACGGGCGCAACGACGATGACAAAGACGGCGCCTTCCGGGACCGCCGCGGGCACTTATCAAGTGAACGCCACCGCGACCAAAGGCAGTTCCTTCGGAACGGGTAGTGCCAATGCGACGGTTCCCACGCCTCCACCGATCGTGGCCGTCGAGCTTTCGCTCGTCAGTGCGGGAACGTACAGGACCGGCTCTATCGTGCAACTGAAGGCAGCCGTGACAAGCGGTGGCTCTCCGG
>JAEHDI010001053.1 GCA_016880505.1 Bryobacterales bacterium
GCTGTGACGAAATCTTTCTCGTATTCTGCCCCCGTTTCCTGTTCATGCGTAAAAACGGTCGACATGTTGTCAAGAGGGATCCCGTCGATACTGTCAAACGAGAAGCGTTGGTACGCGAAGCCGAGGAAGAATTTTCCCCGGCCTATCGTCTCGGCCCGCTCGGTCAAAATCGGGCCGAAGCTTTGGGCCGACCGGGTGAATACCCCAGTGGCCGAGTCGAAGACGTAGGTGAAACCCGATGCCGGTGAGGCGATGGGCAACCGCGTCAACTCGCTGGCCACCGCGCCGTTGAATGGCCGGAAATTCGACTGGAAGACACTGAGAAAGTGAGCTTGATGGAATGGATTCGGCAAGACAAAGCCCTCCGAACCGTACAGGTTCGGAATGAGGCATCCCAAGTCACTGCTGTTCGCGCAGGTATTGACCTGAGAGTAAGCTTCCGTCCCCAGAAGCGTGAGGCAGAGAGTGAGAGACGACACCAACCCTTTTCGCGCCAACATGTTTTCCCTCCGAGGTGTTACCGAGAGCCTAGCAGAGCGACCCGAAATCTGTCAATGTATTGATTTTAGGGCCTTTATGTGCCTGTTAGCTTGCTTAGTTGAGGGTTGACAAGCTGACAATGCGCCACTCATTCCCCTCTTTCTTCAACCTGAACAGCGCAACGTCATTGACCGGCGGTTGGGCGCCGCGGTTATCTTTCACCGTCAGCATACGAACACAGCGGACCGTAGCAGTGTCGCCCGCGACCTGCGGCTCCTCCGGTTTCAGTTGAAAGCTGATTACCTGAAAGACACTAAAGGACTTGCGGATCTGGTCGAACTGATTGTTAGGCATGTCCAGATACAATGCCCGCACCCCTGGGGCGTCCCTCCGCCTGTAGGCCTCCTCGTAACGGCTGACCGTCGCCAAAACGGCAGCCGCCTCCGATCGCCGTTGCTCCTCCTGTTGAAGCCGGGCGATCTCTTTCCTCGCTTCGCCCACTAAAGTCCCCCTGGGATGCTTTGCCAGGAACGCCTCCAGTGACGCAAGATTATTCTTGTTGGTTGCCGACCAATCCAGTTCCTCGATCCTCGCTTCCGCCTCCCGAGCAAACCGCCCTCCGGGATAGCGGGTAAGGAACTCCGCCAAGTCCGAGATGTCACGGCTGTCCCGGACGCGTTGCCATTGCTGCACCTCAAGCTCTGCCGGACTGGGCTGCGGTGGAGGCGGCGGGCTTGCGGCCTTAACCGGTGCTGGCTCCGGCGCCGGCCTTGGAATCGGCTGCAGCCGAACCTGATCTGTGCCAAGCTGGAGGCGCTCGCCGGGAGAGATAGAGCGGCTGATGGCGACGGGTTGGTAGCCATCTTTGCTCAGCTCGATCCGCCGCTCGCCCGGCTGCACTTGTACCGAGAAGACTCCGTTCCCGCCCACAGCGCCGGCAAGCTTTCGGTCCACGGTTACGGTTGCGCCGGGAACTTGGCCGGTGATTGTCAGAACCGCTTCTAGAGGCTCTAATCGAAAAGGTGCGCGTACCTGCTCGCCTTTCCGCACCGCCGCTCGAACAACGGGTGGAACGGCACGATAGCCTTGCTTTTCAACACGAACTTCGTATTCTTTCGCGTCAAGCGGGATGCTGAGTTCTCCCCGTTCCGTCCGGCGAGGCCACTGCTTGCCGCCAATGTAGACGACTGCGTCATCCAGCCCGGTTTGAACGAGCAGGATCCCGCGGTCCCGAGCCGAAGTGAGATAAGTGACCAGCGACGGCTGGGTGCCGACCGCGAACACAAGCTTACGCGGAGCCGCTCCGCCGCCGACCTGAAGCTCGTGCGTGCCGGCTGAAACGCCCTTGAGTGTCAGTTGACCGCCCACAAAGCGGCCCACCGGCTTGCCGTCCAATACGGCTTCTCCGTTGCACCTCGCACAGTTCACAGCCACCTCACTGCCAAACGCCGTCACGACGACGGCGTCTGCATCTCGGGTCGACGGTGGCGAACTGAGCAGCGGCCGCTTGGCCTCCCCGGTTTCAAAAGTCAGCCTGATATCACCGTCTCCGCCCTTCGCCTCCAATTCGTGCCGTCCCGGACCAAGGTTGTCGGCGATGAACTGTCCGTCTCGTAACCGGCCGGCCGGCCGGCCGTCAAGCGTAACGCTCCCGTCAGCGAAGGTGGTTGTAAGTTGCACGGTGGAGGGGAGCGCCGATAGCGCGATTTCAAGGCTCACAGGGGCAGAGTTCTTGACGACGGTGGTCTTCCTCGTTTCGGTTCGATAGCCCGGCAATTGCACCTCGAACACGTAATCGCCGGGTGCCAACTGCAGACGGCAATCGGGTGGAGTGCAGCTCGCGTCCTTGTACCGGACCACTGCGCCGGCGGGGGAGGTTCGAACCTCAACTGGAATAGTACCGCCCGCGGGGGCGTTGATCTGTCGTACTACAAGAACCGCACCGATGCCTGCTACCAACACGGCAGCCACCGCTATCGCGCGGCGTGGTGTGATCAGGCGTGAGCGCTCGGCAGGCTTGGGCTCCAGCTGCTGCGGAACTTCCTGCGGTGGTCGCGCCTGTTCAAGCTCACGGCCTGCGCGCGCCGTCTGGATCTGATTCCGCAGCTCGAGGAGTCGCCCCTCCTGCGGATACTTTTTGAGGGCTGCCTTGAGCGACTTCTGCGCCTTGTCGAATTCCCCGGCTTCCACCAGCGCCTGGACCTCACGCGCGGCGTGCTTCTGCTTTGACGCTTCGTGCGCTTGTGCAAGAACTCGACTGAGTTGCGGCTCACCCGCGAACTCCGCCGTCGCCCCTTCCAGGACGCGGATCGCTTCCTCGGGCTTTCCAGCTTTGACGAGCGCTTCCGCGTTCGCAATGGCCGTTTGCACAGCGGCTGCCCGGCGCCGGTCCTCGCGCGCCTTTGCGATACGCTCAGTCAGGCGTGTAAGCGCAGGGTCGTCACCGTGCTCCCGCCGGACGGCGGCGATGACGGCGACCGCCCTCTCAAATTCGCCGGCCTCAACCAGCGACTGAACTTCACGCTCAGCGCGTTCAACCGCCTCAGCTTTCTGCTTCCGCTGAAGCGCCTCGCGCGCCTGACCCAGACC
>JAEHDI010001054.1 GCA_016880505.1 Bryobacterales bacterium
AACGTCGCAAGGCTGGCGCCGAAATGGATTTTCACGATTCGCGGCTCCGAGCGTCTCGAAGTGACTCCGGTTGTCGTCGGCGGCGTGATGTATGTAACCGGCGTCAACCAGGCGCACGCCCTCGACGCCCGGACCGGCCGTTTGATCTGGAGCTACCGCCGGCGCAGAACCGAAGGCGTGATCGGCGATGCGGCCGGCGGCATTAACCGCGGCGTCGCGCTACTCGGCGACCGTGTCTTTCTGGCGACCGACAACGCCCATCTGCTCGCGCTCAACCGCTTCAACGGCGCGCTCATCTGGGACGTGGAAATGGCGGACTACCGGCAGCACTACGGTGCAACCTCCGCGCCCCTGATTGTGAAAGACATAGTCGTGTCCGGAACCTCCGGCGGCGACGAAGGAGTTCGCGGCTTCGTCGCTGCCTATAGCGCGGCTACCGGCGAGCGGCTTTGGCGCTTCTGGACAGTACCCCTTCCCGGCGAGCCGCTGTCGGAGACGTGGGTCGGCAGGGCGCTCGAGCACGGTTGCGCATCGGCGTGGCTCACCGGAACCTATGACCCCGCAACAGACCTGCTCTACTGGCCCACGGGCAATCCCTGTCCCGACTTCAACGGCGACGAGCGCAAGGGCGACAACCTCTATTCTGACTCCGTGCTTGCTCTGCGGCCGGATACCGGCGCACTCAAGTGGTTCTATCAGTTCACTCCCCATGACTTGCACGACTGGGATTCCCAGCAGACGCCCATGCTGGTCGACACCGTCTTCCGCGGACGGCCGCGCCAGTTGCTCCTCCAGGCCAACCGCAACGGTTTCTTCTATGTGCTGGACCGGGTGACCGGCGAGTTCCTTTTGGCGAAGCCATTCGTCAAGAAACTGACCTGGGCGAGCGGCATCGGCCCCGACGGCCGGCCTCAGCTTCTGCCAGGCAGCGAGCCCACCATCGGCGGAGTCAGGGCCTGTCCTTCCATGGATGGCGCCACCAACTGGATGTCCACGGCCTTCAATCCCTCCACGGGACTCTTCTACTTGATGGCTCTCGAGAAGTGCAATATCTTTGCCAAGTCCGCGGCCTGGTGGGAACAGGGTAAGTCGTTTTACGGCGGCGCTTCGCGCGCGGTGGAAGGCGAGGTTCCGCAAAAATACCTTCGGGCCATCAACGTCGAGACCGGCGAAATCGTGTGGGAGTACCCCCAGATCGGTCCGGGAAACACCTGGGGCGGCGTGCTGTCGACCGCTGGCGGCCTCGTATTCTTCGGGGACGACAGCGGAGCGTTCGCCGCCGTCGATGCGAAAGACGGCAAGCCGCTCTGGAACTTCCACACCAGCCAGGTTTGGAAGGCGTCGCCCATGACGTACATGGCCGAGGGCCGCCAGTACGTCGCCGTCGCGGCCGGCTCGAACATTATTGCGTTTGGCCTGCCTTGATAGTGCCGTGAGGGGGACAGGCCTACTCCGCCCCGAGCGTCGTTTGCGAGTGGGCGGAGCTGCCTGTCCCCCGCCGCCAGCGCAGTTTGCGAGCGGGCGGAGCTGCCTGTCCCCCGCTTCCCGCTGCTCCCCGATGCTAAGATGAAGAAGCCGCGGCATCAGCAGCTTACGTTTGACGATTGGCATCCTATGGATTCCCGCCGCAATTTCATCGGAAAGATGGCTTCCGGCATTGCCGGCGCCATGGCCTCCCCCGCCGGCGTTCTCGGCGCCAATGACCGCATCCGCCTCGGTATCATCGGACCAGGCGCCCGCGGAATGGGTATCGTCCGCGAGGCGATCGCCTGTCCGAAAACGGAGTTCGCCGCCTTCGCCGACGTCTACACCCGCCGCCTCGAGGAGGCGAAACAAGCGGTTCCCGGCGCCAAGACCTACCTCGACTACCGCTATCTGCTCGACGACAAGAGCATCGACGCCGTCCTGATTGCCACCCCGCAGCATCTCCACTGCGAGCACTTCGTCGCCTCGCTCGACGCCGGTAAGCATGTTTACCAGGAAAAGACGATGGCTTTCACCGTCGATCACGCGAAGCGCATGCGCACCGCCTTCCAGCGCGCTGGCGGCAAACGCGTGGTCCAGATCGGCCACCAGGGGTGCAGCTCCGGGCTCGCGTCCGACGCAAAAAGCTTCGTGACCATGGACAAGCTCGGCAAGATCACCGCGATTCACGCCCATCACTACCGCAATACGCCTCACGGCAAACCGCAGTGGTCGCGCCCGGTCTTCCCAGACATGACCCCCGAGAACATCATCTGGAAGTCATTCCTCGGCGAGGCCCCGCCGCGCGACTTCGATGCAGACCGTTTCATCAACTGGCGGTTCTTCTGGGACTACTCGGGCGGAAACGTTTACGAGAACATGTGCCACCAGCTTGCGTTCTGGTACGTCCCGCTGAAACTTCAGATTCCGAAGGCCGTCACCATGACCGGCGGCGTCTTCCTCTGGAAGGACGGGCGCGAAGTCCCCGACACCATGAACGTCTCCATGGAGCATCCGGAGGAAATTCTCTTCTCCTGGGATTCGGGCTTCGGCAATATGCAGCTCGGCTCGGGAACTTACGTTCTCGGCACGGACGGCACCATCACCCATGGCCAGCAAATTCGGTTCCTTCCCGAAAAAGTGAATCAGCCGGACAGCAACGAAATGGTCGGACAGTCCAAGACCGCGCCCCGCGCCCATATGCAGGACTTCTTTGACGCGATCCGCACCGGCAAGGAACCGAACTGCCCGTTCGAGATCGGCTTCCGCGTCTCCATCGCCTGCCGCATGGCTGTCGAAAGCTACCGCCAGGGACGAACCGTGCGCTGGGATCCGGTGAGGGAAGAGATCGTCTGATTGGCGGCGGGAACCGCACCGTCCGTTCCTCATTGAGCTGATGCGCGACTGGGCAAACAGAATCACCGGCGGCGACCTGCGCGCCCTCGCGCGAGCCGCCACCGCTGTCGAAAATCGCACGCCCGCGTCCCGCGCCCTCCTCGACCAGTTGCGCCCGTTCACCGGACGCGCTCTCATTGTCGGCGTCACCGGACCGCCCGGCGCCGGCAAGAGCACACTCGTTGATGCCCTAGCCCACGCGCTACGCCGCGAAGGCCGCAGCGTCGGTATCATCACCGTCGACCCGACCAGCCCGTTCTCCGGCGGCGCCATCCTCGGGGACCGCATTCGCATGCAGTCGCACCACGCCGACCCCGGCGTCTTCATCCGCTCCATGGCCACCCGCGGCTCGCTCGGCGGCCTCGCCCGCGCCGCCGCGGACATGGTCGCATTGCTCGACGCCTCCGGCCGCGACGTCGTGCTGATCGAAACCGTCGGCGTAGGCCAGGATGAGGTGGACGTCGCCCGCCTCGCCGCCGTGACCGTCGTGGTGCTGATTCCGGGGACGGGCGACGACGTACAGGCCCTCAAGGCCGGCATCATGGAGATCGCCGACGTCTTCGCCGTCAACAAGGCCGACCTGCCCGGCGTCGAGCGTGTGGAGCAGGAAATCCGCGGCTCCCTCTCGCTCGCCGCTCGCTCGGACGGCTGGATGCCTCCCGTAATCCGCACCGTTGCCACCGAAGGGACCGGCATCCCCGAGTTGCTCGAGGCAGTGCGTTCGGTCCCCAGGAAAGAACCGCCCGCGCCCGCCCGAACGGCAAGCCTCCGCATCGACCATCTCGGCGTCGCGGTGCCTTCGCTCGACGTTGCACTCGCGTTCTGGCAGGGACAACTCGGCGTGCCCGCTTCGCCGCCTGAGACCGTGCCGGCGGAGCAGGTTCGCGTCGCTATGCTTCCCGCCGGCGGCCCCCGTATCGAACTGCTGGAGCCCTCCGCGCCGGATTCGGTGATCGCGAAGTATCTCGAACAACGCGGCCCCGGCATTCACCACGTCGCCCTCTGTGTGCCGGACCTGGCGGCGGTCGTGACTCGCCTGCGAGCCGCCGGAGCGCGGATCGTAAACGAGCCCCGGACCGGCGCTGGCGGCCATCAATACGTCTTTGTACACCCCGCCTCTACCGGAGGCGTTTTGCTCGAGCTGATTCAGGACCAGGAGGAACAATCGAAGTGACAGCGCAGATCGGCATTATTGGCGGCAGCGGGCTTTACTCCATGCCCGGCTTTGAAGCACAGCAGGACGTGGAGGTCGATACGCCCTGGGGCGCGCCGTCCGACAAGTACGTCGTCGGGCGTCTCGGGGGCAAAGAGGTGGCGTTTCTTGCCCGCCACGGCCGCGGCCATCGCATCTCCCCCTCCGAGCTGAACTTCCGCGCCAACATTTACGGCATGAAGGCGCTCGGCGTGGAGCGCATCATGTCTCTCAGCGCTGTCGGCTCGCTCAAGGAGGAGCACCGGCCGCTCGACTTCGTGCTCCCGGACCAGTTCTTTGACCGCACCCGCGGCCGCGTCTCAACCTTCTTCGGCGAAGGCGTCGTGGCGCACATCAGCTTCGCACACCCCATCTGCCCGCAGATGGCGGACACGGTGCACCAGGCGTGCGTCTCAACCGGCGTCAACGTGAAGAAGGGCGGCACGTACCTTTGCATGGAAGGCCCGGCTTTTTCGACGCTCGCCGAGTCCAACGTCTATCGGAGCTGGGGCATGGATGTGATCGGCATGACCAACCTGCAGGAGGCGAAGCTCGCCCGCGAGGCGCAGATCTGTTACGTCACGGTCGCCATGGTGACC
>JAEHDI010001055.1 GCA_016880505.1 Bryobacterales bacterium
AGTAGGAGCGCGTCATCGCCTCCACGCCGAAGACGTCATCGACTCCCCAGTCGCCGGCCAGCCAGCCGAGGTTCCCGTAACCGATCGTAGTCGCGAGGAACAGGTCTACGTACTCGCGGCGCTTCGGGGATTTTCGCCAATCCTTGTCCAGCTTCTCAAGGTAGTAGTTCGTGTACCCCATGCCGTAATCGGCCTGAAGCGGGTGCATCTTGTGCACCTGGAAAGAAACGTCGAGCGGATGGGTGAGGAGGTTGACGTCGGTGTAGACCCAGCCGTAGCTGCCGGATTCGAGGCCCGCATAGAGCCACTGGTAAGTGGCCTCGGACTGGGACGGTCCGTACGTTCGCTGATCGTTGAGGAGAAGCTGGCCGTACGCGTAGAACGTAGCCGCGAGCGTCCCCGCACCAGGCACACGGGCGTCGTAGTCGCAGTAGTTCCACGGCGAGACGGCGGTATGGACGTCGGTGTAGGACATCATGTTGTCGTACTTCGCCTTGATCCGCTTGGCGTAGTACTCATCCAACTCGACGGCCCGGGAGGGCTTAAGCGCGTAGTTTCGATACCAGGCGCGGCGCCACTCGCCGTCCGGCAGCCGCTGGGCGTGATCGGGGTTCCAGTTCGAGTTGACCGGAGCGAAGTCGGTGTAGTTGGTGTAGACTCCCTGCGTCCAGCCGAGGCCCTTCTGCGCGGCGATGTACCACTTCAACATGGCGTCGCCGCCCTTCTGGGGAGCGGCCCGGAGCCGCTGTGTGAAGCTGTCACCCTCGTCGCGCCAGGTGACCTCGTGGCTGTGCTGCATGATCTTGTCGAGGCCGTAGGCGCGGATCTTCCGGCAGCGTGCGTGGTCGGCCTTGAAGGTGGAGGGCGAGGTTACGGTCCAGACGACCTCTTTGCCTTCCTTCTGTCGCAGCGACGGTGGATTGGCAATGGTTGGCAGCGCCTCTTCGTAAACCGGCGAGGCCGTAAGGAAGATGCGCTCGTAGAGGTTGTTGCGGAGGCCATCGGTCTTGTTGATATACCGCATGCCGCCGTTGATCTCGGCGCCGTCGGAGGTCACCTTCGGCTCCTTGACGAAGTAAGGCTCGGAGGCGTTGGTGCGGTACCAGTCGAACCAGACCGACGTGAAGACTGGTTTGTCGGTTGTGCCCGACATTAGCACCCGTGGGTTCGTACCGCCGTAGGTGACGTACGGGACAAGGAGCGGCTTGGGATTGGTGACGCCACCGACGCGACCGAAGTGCAGGGCCACCGCTTCTCCGCCGTCACACCAGACATCGAGCACCAGCGACTTCTGCCAGAGGCGCAGCTCATAGTCAACGACACGAGAGCCGATCGCGAACTTGGCCTTGACCACGCCGTCCTGGAGTGTTGCGGAAAGCAAGGAGCCTTGCGGGACCTGCCCCTCGGGCGTGTCTGTGAACCGTACTCCGCCGCCGTCCATCGGACGGTACGGCGTTCCGGCGTTGACGGCGACCGTCAACTCACTCAAGCTGCCCGTTTTCGGCTGATACACGTAGGTGACGGCGGCATCCTTGCCTTTGTACTGAAGCTCGAAGCGGTTCGGGGCGGTCTGGCGGGCAGTCACCTGGAAGTCCTTCTCGAAATTGGCCGGAAGGATGGTCTCCTCGCGAGTCGGGAAGGGCAGGGTACCTTCGCCGGTGTTGAGGCCGGTGATCTGGCCGCGGAACGGCTTCAGATTCCGCTTGGGCTGCTTTTGGAGCGGGACCGGCTTAAGGTCCTCCATGTAAAAGGCGAGGGAATCGCAGAAGAAGTATCGCGGATCGGCGTTCTTCAGCTTGGCGATCTCGATGCCCGAGACGGTCGCCGGCCAGACGATTTCCTTGGCGATCGCGGCGGGCAGCTTGCGGTGGATGAGCCACCACTGCTTCCAGCGGGTGTCCGTCATCGAGACAGTGAATTCCTTGCCGCGGGCGTCCTGGATCAGGATCGACACGTCGACCGGCGGCGTGGTCTCATCCCGCATCCATCCCCAACGGTTGCCGTAGCCCCAGAACTCGACCGAGTCGAAGCGCTCGGGAATCGGGATCGGCTTCGGCGGCCGGGCGATCATCCGGCTCTTGTCGCTGGTTCCGGAGAACAGGAACTTCGCGACGTACTGTCCCCACAACTGCTGTTCACGGCTGCGGCGGAACTCACCCTTCGCGCCGTCGTAGAGCTCGAGGTTCCAGTCTTTGAGTTCCTCGAAATCGACGAGGGTCTTAGGATGCTCCTCGCGCTGTGTGAAGGTGAACTCGTAGGGCTGCTGGCCTACCTGCTGCCAGAGCTCGATGTCGTTGATCGCCGGCACAACTTTCTCCGGGGTAGCCCCGGTCGCCGGCTGGATCGAATAGAGAAGAACAACGGCTGCAATGATGAGTCGCATAAGTCTCCTTAAGTCTTCAGAAACCGAAGAGCGGAAAAATGGGGACAGACAGCCATTTTGCAACTGCGGCAAAATGGTAGTCAGTCCCCATTTTTCCTGTAACGGCGGCAAATGGTAGTCAGTCCCCATTTCTCCCGAAAACGTACATACGCCCATTGGATACTGGTTTGAATTCGTACCAACCTGGGCGTGGGGAACTGACTTCCACTTTGCCCAGGCTCTTGCCCTCCCAATCGTAGGCCATCAGAGTGCCCGAAGCCTTCGCTTCAAATGCAATCCGGTCGTTGCCGTACATGTCGATCAACTCGACGACGCCGGCTCCACGGTCCCGGCGGGCCACACTGCCAGCAGCTCCGAGCGAACCCCGCTCCGTCCACTGACCGCGCCCGTCGAGAAACTCGTAGTCCGGCGCTTTCACGTGGTCGATGCGGCGGCCTGCGACGTTTGCCGACAGCTCATAGAAACCGTTTGCAGTGTTGTAGACCAGCCAGCCGTTGACGGGAAGGTCGGTCGTCTTCACCCTCCAAACTCCCTCCGTCCCGCGGTTCACGTAGACGTGCGTGCCGTTTTCGTACTCGACATGCAGGCGCGAGTCGTTGATTGCGCCCGTGGCCTGTGCCTGGCTCGGACTCAGCATCTTCCCACCGCGATCAGCGTACTCAATTCGTTTCGGCCGCACGAAAGCGTACTGCTGCTGGAGC
>JAEHDI010001056.1 GCA_016880505.1 Bryobacterales bacterium
CGGCGGGAGGCTGCGCGCCCGCGACCATTCGAGGAGCGGAGACGCGCGACTTCTTGTCGAAGTACGCCTTGATCACATCGCGGACGATTGGTGCTGCCATGGGCCCGTGCTCACCGCCTTCGAAGAGAGCGACCACCACAATCTCGGGAAACTGGCGCGGAGCGAAACCGACGAACCACGCGTTATCCTTCATCGTCTGGCCGAGTTTGGTGTTCTTCAGCACCTCGTTGGAAGCAAGCTGGGCTGTCCCGGTCTTGCCGCAGACCTCAACACCCGGGATTTGCGCCCGGCCGCCGGTGCCGCCCTCATTGACGACACCGAACATCCCGTCAATCACTCTCGCCACGCTTTCGGGGTTCAGATTCGCCGTCCTGGGCCGGTCGGCCTGCGGCAGATCCATACGCAGATGAGGCGGGTACCAGGCTCCGCCCATCGCCAGGCCGCCAATCGCGTAGGCGAGCTGGAGCGGAGTGACCGTCAGAGCGCCCTGTCCGATTGCCACCGAAATCGTCTCTCCGGCATACCATTTTTGCCGGAATTGCCGCAGTTTCCATTCAGTCGACGGAACCAAGCCCGCCGCCTCGTGCGGAAGGTCGATGCCGGTCTTTTTGCCGAGTCCGGCCAGGCTCGCGTATTCGGCGATCTTGTCAATTCCAATCCGGTTGCCGATGGTGTAGAAATAAACGTCACAAGACTGCACGATGCCACGATGCAGGTCAACCTGTCCGTGCCCGCCCTTAAGGTGACACCGGAAGTAGCGGCCATAGAAACTCGCTCCGCCCCCACAGTGTACGGTGAAGGCGTCGTCCACTTCGCCGGATTCGAGTGCGGCCAATGATACGATCGGCTTGAAAGTGGACCCAGGCG
The DNA here is from genome assembly GCA_016880505.1 of Bryobacterales bacterium. GTDB lineage: Bacteria > Acidobacteriota > Terriglobia > Bryobacterales > Bryobacteraceae > JAEHDI01. The sequence continues at coordinate 868 of JAEHDI010001056.1, forward strand.
CGAGTTGCGCCTGGATGGCTCGATTCAGCAGCGGCTTGTCAGGGTTGCCGACGAGCTCCTGCCAGTCGTCCGCGAATCTGTTGGGATCGAAGGCAGGGCGGCTCACCATCGCCAGCACCTCGCCGTTGCGGGGGTCGAGGGCCACCACAGCCCCTTTCCGGTTCTCCATGGCCAGTTCCGCCACCGCCTGGAGGTCGAGGTCGATGGTGAGTTGCAGCGATTTGCCGGAGACCGAGTCCTTGAGGCCAATCACCTCGCGTTCCCTGCCCCGGTTGTCGACGACCACCTGGCGTTGGCCGTCAATGCCCATCAACATGTCGTTATACTGGCGCTCGATACCAGCCTTGCCGATGAGGTCTCCGGGGTTGTATTTGACGAACTCCAGAGTGTTCAGTTCGGAGTCGCTTACCTCGCCGACGTAACCGATCACGTGCGCCGCCATTCCGTTACGCGGGTACAGGCGGCGCTGCGCATGGATCAGTTCCATCTCAGGGAAGCTTTCCATGTCACGATGCGCCTCTACGAATGACAACTCGCCGGCGCTCAGCTCCTGTTTAATGACGATCGGCTCGTATTGCGGCCGCGCACGGAAGCGCTTCAGACGGCCGACCAGGTCTTCGTGTTCCAGGTGAAGTCCGTCGGCGATCGGCTGGAGGTGCTCGGGCCGGAGATTCTCCCGGGACAGAATGAGGCTGAACGAGGAATGGTTATCGACGATGACACGCCCATCCCGATCGAGGATTTTTCCGCGAGGTGCGAGGACCGGCAACGCCTTGATTCGATTCCGTTCCGCTTGCTCGCTATAACGCTCGGGATTGCTCACCTGGAGGTCCCAGAAACCGGAACTGAGAAAAAGAAAAACGGCTACCGCGGCGTACTGGAAAAACGCGATCCGCCCCGATGCGAACTTCGGGTCGTCCCGCACCAGCGGCCTGGATGGGATATCCTCGCGCGTGGGGTCCGTCAGCGGCAGTTGCACGATGCCAACAGTTCTCTACCCTTCAGTCTTGAGTTTATCAAAGAGGTAGAACAGGGGCGGCGTCACGGCGCCGTTCAGCAGCGCGAGCAGAAGTGTTCGCAAAATCTCCGGGTCGACTGCCTGGCCCAGCAAGACACCGCGCAAAAACCAATACGCGAGTTGATGGAGGACAAAGAACACGAACCCCAGTGCGAATCGCACGGCGCCGTGTTCCGCTTCGAATCTCGTCCCAAGCGATGCCGAAACATAGCCGCAAAGCGTCTTGGTTATTCCGAACAGTCCCAGCGGCTGGTGCGAGAGGGAGTCCTGGACGAGGCCGATGCCGGCGCCGATGAGTATCCCGCCGATAGGCTGCCGCCGGGTCACAGAGAAATACACCGTGACGATGAGAGGAAGGTCGAGATAGGAGCCGTACTGAAAGAACAGCGGGACGTACACCTGAAAGAGGATCGCTGCGAGCGGGACTGCAAATAGCACCCATGCGCGGAAGCGCGAAAAACGCCTCCGCTTCGCAATGCCGAGGTACAAAGGTTCTGGGTACTCGCTCATGGCGCGGGGGTCGTTCGCTGCGCGGGGCTTTCGGTGGAATCCGGCCGTTGCGGCGCGGGGGAGGTCTTCGCCGGCTGAACCGCCGGTGGCTTGGCAGCCTTTGGGGGCGCGACTGCGTTCACGTCGGGCCCGGCCGCCACGGCTCCAGACGCCGGTGAGCCGGCCGCGGGCTGCTCGCTGAGCTTCAGATTGAAGTCCGGCGGTCTGGATCCTGAGGCACCTTCGCCGTACACATGTCCCTGCGCTTCTCCTACCTTCCGGTAGTGCTCTCGCAGCCGGTCAGCTTCGGTCCCGAACACAAGTTCCCTTGTTGTGGCATCCTCGGGGAGCGGTGCGGCCTGCTGTTCGGACGGCGGCGCCGGAAGCATGTACATGCCCTCGGACGCGCTGCTGGTCCCCGGGATCGGCTTGTGGACGCCCTCGAGGACGATGAGCACCTCCTCAAGGCCGCTCCGCGGGCCGCTCGGCATCACCACAATATCCTTGAACACCTTGCCTTGACCCGTTGAAACCACCTTGCCGACCGGAATGCCGCGCGGGAACACCCGGTCGTCGCCGGACGTGTAGAACCACTCGCCTACATCGACTCGCTCCTCGATCTGGAGGTAGTCCACAATGCAGTTCGGCTTTCCCGTTCCCTTGAGGGTTCCCATTACGCGGTGATTCTCGCTGACCACACCCGCGGCGAAGGTGGGATCGGTGATCAGCAAGACTTGCGAAGCGGTAGGGAAACTCTCGGTCACCTTGCCTACGATGCCGTCGGGGGTGATGACCGCCATGCCGCGACGGACCCCGTCAGCCGAACCCCGGTCAACGAACACCACCTTGGAACTGGAACCGGCTCCGGTCCCGATGATCCGGGCGGCGACGGTGCGCGATGGCTGGCGCTCCCGGTACGCACTGAGCAGCTTGGCGCGTTCGGCGGTCCCGAGTTCAGACCGCAGAGATTGGTTCTCCATCTTGAGACGACCCAGTTCGGCCCGAAGATGCCGGTTTTCCTCGCTTGCTTTCGCGAACAGCAGGTAGTCTTCGAAGAAGTGCACCGTAGCCGTACGAGCACCCTCAAGTACGCGGGCGACCGGGGTAACGGCACTGACTGCCCAGATCCGGATCAGGCGTACATCCTGGTCCGTCCGGACCTGGTACGCGAGCAGAATAAGTTGCGCAAACAACACGAGCAGCAGCACCGTAATGTTTCGGTACCGGCCAAGCAAAGAGTCCATGCCATTCTCAAGTTGGCTTCACTCGATCGAAATCTTGCGAAGCAGCCTGAAGTCGGTCAGCATTTTTCCGGTGCCCAGCACCACCGAGGCGAGCGGATCCTCGGCGATCGAGACGGGGAGGCCTGTCTCCTCCCGGATGCGCTTGTCGAGATTCTTGAGCAACGCCCCACCACCGGTGAGGACAATGCCGCGGTCGCTGATGTCGGCGCTCAACTCGGGGGGCGTGCGCTCCAGAGCCACGCGAATTGCATTCATGATCGTGGCGACGCATTCCGACAACGACTCGCGGATCTCGCTGTCATCCACAGTGATCGTCTTGGGCACGCCTTGTATGAGGTTGCGGCCCTTGATCTCCATGGTGATCGGCTTCTCAAGTGGATAGGCTGAGCCGACCTGCATTTTGATCTGCTCGGCGGTGCGCTCGCCGATCAGAAGGTTGTATTTTCGCTTCAGGTACTGCATGATCGCGTCGTCCATCTCGTTGCCCGCTACGCGCACCGAACGGGAATACACAATGCCCGAAAGTGAGATGACGGCGACGTCGGTGGTGCCACCGCCGATGTCGACCACCATGTTGCCCGAGGGTTCGGTGATCGGCAGGCCGGCCCCGATGGCGGCCACCATCGCTTGCTCCACGAGGTGCACTTCGCTCGCCTTGGCGCGGTACGCTGAATCGATTACAGCGCGCTTCTCCACTTGTGTAATCTCGCTTGGTACGCCGATCACGATTCTCGGGTGGACCAACATCCGGCGGCCGTGCGCCTTGTGGATGAAGTACGTCAGCATCCGCTCCGTCACCTTGAAGTCGGCGATCACGCCGTCCTTCATCGGACGGATGGCCACGATATTGCCCGGCGTGCGTCCGAGCATCTCCTTGGCTTCCTTGCCTACGGCTTCCACCTCGCCGGTCGACTTGTTGATGGCGACGATCGAGGGTTCGTTGACGACGATCCCCTTCCCTCTGGCATAAACGAGCGTGTTCGCTGTCCCCAGATCGATCGCGAGATCGGACGAAAAAAGGCTGAAAAGAGAACGAAGATTCATTACAACCTGAGCTCAGTGCTGTCGATTATTGCGCGAATCTACCTCGCTAACCCGGTTTCCCATTCGTTGATGACGCCCAACGCTGTGTTGCGAGAAAGGGGGAAGGGTAGTCCCCTCAAAGGCTAACATAATGGCCCGCCTGCTTCAATGACCACTAAGTGTATGATTTTCAATGGACAGGACAGCGCGAGAGCAGCCGGGAGTCTCCCCGATTATTTCCACAACTCCCTGTCCCTCAAGTCAGTGGGCTGAGGCGGCTTGGTGACCATAGGCCGGTCCGTCTACAATGGGTCGTCTGTGATGACTCGACGCTCCGCCATAGCCGTCTGCCTTTCGGCCGCCGCCGGCTGCGGCCGCAGGGCGGCATCCGGCTTCGACGGTCACGCGTTTGTCGCGAACGAGGGAAGCCGGGCGGTAGCGGTTGTGGATCTGTCGAGTTTCACCCTCGTTCGGCACATCCCCTTCGCGGCGCCTCCGACCGCGTTAATTCCGTACCCCAAGACGAGAACTGTCTAAGCGCTAACCCCGGAGACGGGCGCGGTTCACGAGATTGAGGCAGCCCGCTGGACAGTGAAGCGCAAGGCGCAGGTGGCGGACAGGGCAATCTCAATGCGGCTTTCCCCGGACGGCAGTGCCCTCTGGGTGCTTTGCGGCCAACCGGCTCAATTAGTGCGGGTACCCCTGGAAAGCATGAGGGAGGAGGCCCGGGTTCCTCTGCCGCTGGAACCGGTCGATTTCGACCTTTCGGTGGGTGGCAATCTATGCGCCGTAAGCTATGGCGAGCACGGCGCCGTGACGATGTTCCCTCTCGCCGGCCGCCGGGCCGGCCGGTCGGTCCCGATTGGCGGGAAGGCGGGAATCGCACGGTTCCGGTTTGACGGGCGTTACCTGATCGCCGCTAACGTAGCAGACAGGATCATCTCGATCCTCGAGACGCCGACCGGCCGCGTGGTGACGCACTTACCTCTCGCGATTCAACCGGAGCGTTTCTGTTTCAAAAAGGATGGAGGCCAGTTGTTTGTGACCGGGTCCGGAATGGACGCAGTCGTGATCGTCTACCCGTACTTCACCGAAGTGGACGGCACAGTGCTCGCCGGCCGGGCGCCGGGGGTGATGGCCGTCTCGGCGCCGCCCGGCCCGGAATACCTGTTCGTCGCCAACCCTCAGTCGGGAGACGTGACCGTGCTCGACATCGAGACCCGGCGCGTGATCGCGGTGGTGACGGTGGGTGGGGAACCCGGCCATGTCTCTGTGACTCCGGACAGCCAGTACGCACTGGTCCTCAACCGGGGGTCGGGAAACATGGCGGTGATCCGGATCGCGGATGTTGTGCCGCGCCGCACCCGGTCGGCCCCTCTTTTGGCCGTCATTCCCGTGGGCTCCAGGCCCGTCAGCACTGCGGTGCTCGGCGTCTGAACGCTCGGCTACCGGTGGTGCGGCGGCACGATGAAATCGGTTCCCTCCCGAATGCCGTAGGATGGTCCGAGCTTCCGAAAGTTTCCGGCGCCGCGCGCATTCCAGTTCCAGGAGATTCGCCCGTCCTTGAGTGTCAGCTCGCACAGCAGGCGCTTCCTGCCGTGGACCCCGCCTCCGGCGGCGTCGACGAAGCCGAAATCGCCTTCCATCAGTCTCCAGACGGCCACATCGGCCACCGCATCCCGTGTGAGATGTCCCAATTCGGGCCGCTGAATCATCTGGGCGGGCGTCCATGTCGAACAGAGCACGGCATTCTGAAGCGGCAGTCCAAGCGCCATCAACTTGGACATCGTGGTGGGCATGTCGATCATCGCGCCGTTCATGCTGCCGGTGTGAAGATCGGTGGAAATCGAATCCGGGTAGAAACCTTGCCGGATAGCGGGCGCGGCGTTGCGCATCACGAAACTGCCGCCGCCATGACCGACGTCGAACTTCACTC
>JAEHDI010001057.1 GCA_016880505.1 Bryobacterales bacterium
GCCGGTATCCATGCATACGCTCGACTCCGCCGCGGCTGGCTTGCTCATCCCGCTGGCAATCCTCATGCTCGTCAGCGGCCTGGACGACCTTCTGTTGGTCCTGGCGATGGCATGGCGGTGGATCCGCCTCCGCCGGCTGCCGCAAGGTCCCTCGGACGCCGGCCTCCAACTCCTGCCCGAGCAGCGCTTCGCCATCTTCGTGCCCCTCTGGCGCGAGGACCGCGTCATCCGCCGCATGCTCGAACACAATCTCGCCGCCATCCGCTACCGCCGGTACGACTTCTTTGTCGGCGCCTACCCCAACGACGAGCCGACCCTCGACGCCGTGCGCGATGCCGAGCAGCGTTACCCGAACGTGCACCTCGCCGTCTGCCCGCACGACGGCCCGACGTCCAAGGCTGACTGCCTCAACTGGATCTATCAGCAGATGCTCCTGTTCGAGGACCTCCGCGGCGTCTATTTCGACGTCATCGTTACCCACGATGCCGAAGACCTGATTCATCCCGACTCATTGCGATGGATCAACTACCACTCGCGCTCCTGCGACATGGTGCAGGTTCCGGTGCTCCCGCTCGCCACGCCGTTGCGCAGCGTCACCCACGGCGTCTACTGCGACGAGTTCGCCGAGTATCAGACCAAGGATGTGCCGCTCCGTACCGTTCTCGGAGGCTTTCTGCCGTCGAATGGCGTCGGTACCGGCTATACCCGCCGCGCCGTCGGAAAACTGGCCGAAACGTCGTCCAACCGTATTTTCGAACCGGGCTGTCTCACCGAGGACTACGATAACGGCCTGAGGCTGCACCGCCTTGGATTCCGCCAGATGTTCGTGCCGCTCCGCTTCGCCGGAGGGCGCCCACTCGCGACCCGGGAGTACTTCCCGCAATCCTTCCGCCAAGCGGTACGTCAGCGGACGCGGTGGGTCATCGGCATCGCCCTGCAATCGTGGGAGCGGCACGGCTGGAAAGGCGGCCCGGCCGTAGCCTACTGGTTCTGGCGCGACCGGAAAGGCCTTCTCGGCCATCCGGTCACGATCGCTGGCAACGCTCTGTTCGCCTATGGGCTGGCGTCGTGGCTCTGGAGCCGCGTAACGGGTCTGCCGTGGAATCTTGGTCACGACGTCGATCAGCCGCTGTTCACGCGATTGCTCGTGGCCACCACATCGCTCCAGGCCCTGCACATGCTCGTGCGCGCGGCCTGCTCCGCGAGAATTTACGGCTGGCGCTTCGCGCTCGGCGTGCCCGTTCGAACGGTGTGGGCGAACTGGATCAATTCGGTCGCCACGACGCTTGCCGTCTGCCGCTACGTACGGGCCCGCCTGGACCGCCGGCCGCTCGTATGGCTGAAGACCGACCACCTGTACCCCTCACGCGATGCTCTCCGGCAGCATCGTCCTCCCGATCCGGTGATGTGGACCGCCGGTTCCATCGACCTCGGCTCCGTTCGCCGGGAGGTCGCACGATCCTTGCCGCTGCACGTCGTCCGGAAATGGCGCGCCATTCCCGTCTGCGTATCGGACGGATCTCTGTTCGTCGCCTGTCCCAAGCCTCCTGGCCTCGACGCCGAAGCGGCGCTCCGCCGCTTCACCCGCCTGGAAATCAGGTTTCACCTCGTTTCGCCGGACAGCTTCAATCGGCTTGTGAAAGAGTTCTTCGGCCCGCGGAGACAGCGGCGAGAGGCGCTCAGGTTCGGTAGCTCGCGTTGATCCGGATGTACCCTTCGGTCAGGTCGCAGGTCCAGAAGCAAGTCTCGCCCTTCCCCTGGCCCCGGATCGCAAAGCGGATCACGCAGTCCGAGGCGTCGAGTTTTTTCTTCAGTTCGATCTCGGAGAACTCCGCCGCAAGGCCCCTGTGGCACACCGGCACTCCCTGAAGCCGGATGTCCACCTTGTCGGGATCGAACTCCACGCCGGACGCTCCCGCCGCCGACAGAATGCGCCCCCAGTTCGGATCGGAGCCCGCGATCGCCGTCTTCACCAGCGGTGAGTTGGCGATCGCCCTCGCGATCTGCGTGGCCGCCTTGTCGTCCTTCGCCCCCACCACGTGGACGGTCACCTTCTTGTTCGCGCCTTCGCCGTCCCGCGCAATCATTTCCGCGAGGTCCTGCATCACCCAGCAGAGCACTTCTTCGAACACCATCCGCTCCTTGCTGGTCGGCCGCAAGCCCGATGCCCCGTTTGCCAGCAGAATCAGCGTGTCGTTCGTCGACATAGCGCCATCGACCGACAGGCGGTTGAAACTCCGCTCCGTCGAGCGCCGCAGCATACTCGCGAGCGGACCCGGCTCGATCTCCGCGTCCGTCATCACGAATCCGAGCGTAGTCGCCATCCGCGGGTGGATCATCCCCGCCCCTTTGGTCATTCCGGCGATGCTCGCCATGCCGTGGTTGAACGGCACCTCGCCGAAGGCGACCTTCGGGATGCGATCCGTCGTCATGATCGCCCGCGACACGTCCTCGAAGCGTGTTTCCGAAAGACCCTCGAACAGCGCGGGCAGCGAGCCGGTCACAAGAGAGGCGTCCATCTCGACCCCGATCACCCCCGTCGACGCCGGCAAAACCTGGGTCATCGGCGACTTCAGTTCCTTGGCAGCCGCACGGCAGCACGCCTCCGCCACCCGCATCCCGGTGCGGGTCGCGCAGTTCGCGTTCCCGGCATTCGCGAGAATCGCCCGGGCCTCTCCGCCCGTGGCCTCCAGGTGCTTTCGCGCCAGCCGCACGGGCGCGGCCTGCACACGATTGGTCGTGAAGACGGCGGCGGCCGAAGCCGGCGCGTCGCTGGCGATGATGGCAAGGTCGTCCCGCTTGTCCTTGCGAATCCCTGCGTATGTGGACGAATATCGATAGCCAAGCGGCAATTTCACTGGCTCAAATCCCCTAACATCCCATGTCTCGTGGGGCAGACGATCGCCGTTTGTCGTCTGCCGCCCTTGCAGGCCACGGAAAACGATGACCTGCGACGCACTACACTAACCTCTCGTTCTCCGTCAGGCGCTGCCCGTTGACGAACGCCTCCGAAGTCACTCGTTTTCTTCCTTCCAACTGGAGCTCGATCACTTCCAGGCTGGTGCACTGCCCGCACGCCACGAGCAGCCGCCGCCTGGCCAGCATCAGCGTCCCCGGCGCTTCGGACGCCGCGGCATCGCCGGTCATCGCTCTCCACACATGCAACAACTGCCCGCGAAAAACGCTCCAGGCGCCCGGCCACGGAACAAAACCGCGCACCCTATTGTAGATGTCCGCGGCGGGCAGGTTCCAGTCGATCCGGCCGTCTTCCTTTCGCAGGATCGGCGCGAGTGTGGCGA
>JAEHDI010001058.1 GCA_016880505.1 Bryobacterales bacterium
CACGCAGGTCGGAGCGCTCGCCTCCTTTGAAGCTGAGAAATGCACTCGTCCCGATCCGAAGCGTCCCAGGAGCAACTGGTGTCACTGGCTCGCCGAAATGCCAGAACTGCTCTAGCCTGTGAAGTCCGGCGAGACCGTTAATCTGGTCCGCCACAATCAGCAGGAATGGCCGAAGCAACAGGATGCTGCGGCGGTGCCGGATTCCCGCATAACTGCACTCCGCCGCCAGCCAGGCGTGGTCCGGATCCGACCTCCATCCGAGAATCCGCACCTCGGGCTTGCTCGCCCAGGAAAACGGCCGGTCCGCGACGCCCTGATCAACGCCGTCCACGCGCACGGTGTTGTGAGCGGCCGAGCCGCGAAAACAGTTTCGCAGAGTGGGATCGGCGACGTAAGTACAGGTGCCCGGATCGATCAGAATCTCGTCCGCGCCAAGACGCACTACGATGGTCAGCGTATCCGAATGGCTGTGCCCGCCCGAACCGGACCCGAACGGCCCCGCATCGCAGATGATGTGAAGCCCCTCATCTTGGATGACGGCTACGCCGGCGTCTGGAAACAAACGCGCCAGAGAACTTACGGGCGCCGCTGTCCGAGTATTGTCCAAAGACTCGCCCCCCAGCCACCACGCGGCTTGCTCCCCGATGGCCGCGCGATCCGCCAGCCACTCGGGCCGGTCGAATAGGACGCCGCACGTGGCCAGCGTCGCCCGGCCGAAATGCTCCCGCACACCATACGGATGAAAAAACCGGCCCCCGTCGTCGTCGCCTAGCATCGGCACTTTTCCGGTGTCGCCCATCAGCGCCGCTAGGTACTCCGCCATTCTCCTCAGCTTGCCGGTGTAGCCGGCGTCCGTTTCACACAGAACTTGATGAAACAGAAACATGTCGAGCGCGTACAGGTGATAGTAACTGGACTGCTCGAAGTGGCTTCCGTCTTCACGAACTTGCGCTTCCATCTGCTCCACTACGATCTGCGCCCCCTGTCTCGCCCAGTCGCCGGCTCGCGGAAATGAGGGAAACAGGAGGCCGAGCGCATGCAGGGCGACCGCCTCGCCAAGCAGGTGCGTGTTCGGTGAGAAGTACACTGACAGATTTGCCTCGATGTAGGCGCCATGGCGGTAAAGCGCCGATAGAAAGCGAGAGCGGAAGCCGGACTCGAGATCAGCGCCCGCGATGTGGTAGATCCAGAGCCATGAAATCGCCCGGAAGGCGACCTCGAGCGCGCTCGCCCAGTTGATGCCGCGCATGTACGGATTCGCGTCGATCCAGTCGTCGATTTGTGCGGTAAGCTCCGCGAGGAATTCCCTCCTTCCTGTCAGTAGCCAGGCCTGCGCCAGAAGGACAAGGTGTTGGTGCCGGTTCAGCTCCCAAACGATCTTGTGATCGCCCACGGCGGCAAAGTCCAGGTAACGGATCAACCGGAAGTAGGGCAGCCCGCTCGAGATGCCATGGATGTAATCACGCCGCCAGTCGATCTCCGGGCCCGTATCGGCCACCGATCCGAACAGGGGGAAACGATGCGCCAGCACCATCTCAGCCAGCCCGATCACCTCGGCGGCGAACGCCGTGTGCCGTAGCGCCTCGGCGACCGCGTCCGGATTGGGCAGCCCGGCGAGCGGTGCGGGCTCCACCGAGGTGGTCTCCGGCGGGAACGCCGCCAAGCGCAGATTCGATGCTTCCTGCCGAACGCGAAATGCGATCTCCCGCGGACTCCGCACGCTAACGCCACCCCGTCATACGTTGATCCAACGGTGTAGACATTAGCACACGACTTGCACGGGCCGCTTGGACTGGATTGACGCGGGTACCGTTCGCCTCCTGGGGAGTTACCATGAGAGTCTTGTTCCCGCGATGGTACGTGCACTTCTTCGGAAATTGCTCACCGAGCTTCACCTGTACGGCTTGTACAGCCTCTACGTAAAGGGACCCCTGCGTGACGACGGCTGGTTTCGCAGCTTCGATGAGGGCCGGGCCGTGGACAAAGACGGCAACCCGGTACCGTTCATCACGTATCCTGCCATCGAATTCCTCTCCCGGAGGATCCATCCTGAAATGTCGGTTTTCGAATTCGGCTCAGGTTCGAGCACCCTGTGGTGGGCGTCCAGGGTCAGGGAAGTCGTCGCTTGCGAGCACGACCCAAAATGGTTCCTGGAAATCCGGGCGCGGGCGCGGGAAAACGTCACCGTGATACACCATCCCCTCGAATACGGCGGCGCCTATTCAAAAGCCATCCTGAATTTCAAGGACCGGTTCGACATCGTCGTCGTTGACGGGCGCGACCGTGTGAACTGCGCGAAGAACTGTTTAGGGGCGCTCAAATTGGACGGGGTCGTACTTTGGGACAACTCCGACCGGACGAAGTACGAGGAGGGCTACCGCTTTCTGGGCGACCGTGGATTTCGGCGGCTCGATTTCGTCGGCATGTGCCCGATTGTCAACGAACGGTCCCAGACTTCGATCTTCTACCGCCGCGAGAACTGCCTCGGGATCTAATGAGGAACCGCGACCGCAGTAGCAGTCCGCCTCCGTGTTCTCCGCGTTCTCTGTGGTGAATCACTTTCACGCGATCCCGTACAATTCCACCACCCGGCCGACGTTCTCCGTCAAATTGAAACGCTCCGCGGCCCGCTTCTTCCCTGCGCAACCCATTCTTTCGCGGAGATTCGGGTCCCGCAAAAGTGCGAGGATGCTCGACGCGGCCGCCGCCGCGTCGCCGCGGTTCACCAGGAAGCCCGTCTCGCCGTGCTCCACCAATTCAGGGATGCCGCCCACTCGTGTCGCAACAAGAGGTTTCCCCGTGGCCATTGCTTCGGCGATCACCCATCCGAACGCCTCCTCCCAGCGCGACAACTGGCAGACAACGTCCGAGGCTGCGTAGACGCCCTCGGCGAAAGGGTTTTCGATGAGGCCGGTCCAAGTGATATTTCCGCCCAGCCCCGCAACCTCCGCTTGACGCTGGTACTCTTCCCTCCAGGAACCCTCGCCCACAACCGCGAAATGGACTTGCGGCTCTTGTTCGATCACGCGCCGGGCTGCCTCGATCAGGTCGGCGATGCCCTTCTCTGGCCGGATCCAGCTCACCTGGATGACCAGCGAGCGTTCGGC
>JAEHDI010001059.1 GCA_016880505.1 Bryobacterales bacterium
CCGTGGTCGTGCTCGCCAAAGAGAAGTATGGGCTGCGAGGCCGCGAAGTGGCGAGCCGCGAAGCACGCTTCATTCCGTTCTCGGCGTACACGCGCATGAGCGGCGTCGATCTCGACGGCCGTCACCTTCGCAAAGGGGCTGCTGACGCCGTTGCCCAGTTTGTAAAGGAACAGGGGGGCGTCGTTCCGCCGGAGATCATCGGAATAACGGAACGAATTTCCCGGCAAGGCGGCACGCCTTTGGCGGTTGCAGATGGCCGCAAGGCGCTTGGCGTGATTCACTTGAAAGACGTCGTGAAAGGCGGCATGAAAGAGCGCCTGGCACAACTGCGAGCGATGGGTATTCGCACCGTCATGATCACGGGCGACAATCCCCTGACCGCCGCGGCAATTGCCGCCGAGGCCGGCGTCGACGACTTCCTGGCGCAGGCCTCTCCCGCCGACAAGCTGAACTACATCAAGAAGGAGCAGGGTGAAGGTCGTCTGGTGGCGATGACCGGGGACGGCACCAACGACGCCCCCGCGCTCGCACAGGCCGATGTCGGTCTTGCCATGAATACGGGCACAATGGCCGCCAAAGAGGCGGGCAACATGGTCGACCTCGACTCGAATCCGACGAAGTTGATTGAGGTCGTAGCGATCGGCAAGCAACTTCTGATCACGCGTGGCGCCCTCACCACTTTTTCAATTGCCAATGATGTGGCCAAATACTTCGCCATCATCCCGGCCATGTTCTTGGCCACCTATCCCGCTCTCGGCCACCTGAACATCATGGGTTTGCACAACCCGCAAAGCGCGGTGTTATCGGCTGTGATCTTCAATGCCCTGATCATCATTGCGCTCGTGCCTCTGGCGCTGCGCGGCGTGAAATACAGGCCCCAGTCGGCCGGCTCCCTTCTTCGCCGGAACCTGCTGATCTACGGCTTGGGCGGAATCATCGCGCCATTCCCCGGAATCTGGCTGATTGATCGGATCGTGCATGTGCTTGGCCTTGCCTGAGGAGGAACAATGTGGAAACAGATGTTGCCAGGGCTGCGGATGACGCTGTTGATGACAGTCTTGACTGGATTGGTCTACCCGGCCGCCCTCACGGGGCTCTGCCAGTTTCTTTTTCGGTCTAAGGCCAATGGCAGTTTGATCACTCGAAACGGCGATGTGGTGGGTTCGGCCTTGATTGGGCAAAGCTTCACGAGGCCGGAGTACTTCCAGCCACGCCCATCGGCCGCCGGTTCCGAGGGTTATGACTCGTCGGCCTCCGGCAGCTCAAACCTTGGACCCACCAGCTGGAAGCTGATGGATCGTGTCAAGGGAACCGTCGAAAAGCTGCGTACCGATAACCCGGCGCACACTGGACCTTGGCCGGCAGACCTCGTCACCGCTAGCGCGAGCGGCCTCGATCCGCACTTAAGTCCGGCTTCGATCGAAGTGCAGGTCGACCGTGTGGCCAAAGCCCGGGGAATTTCGCCGGAACAGGTGCGGCAGGTCGCCAGGCAATTCACAGAAGGACGGGATCTCGGATTCTTGGGTGAACCGCGCGTAAATGTGTTGCGGCTGAACCTGGAACTCGACGAGAAGTTCCCGCTTCGCCGGTAGTCGGATAATGGCCGTAGACCGTACATGCCTGAGATAGAACGCCGGCGTCGCAGCCCGGAACAGCTCTTGAAGCAGGTGGAAGCCGAGGAGCACTATCGGCTCCGCGGCAAACTGAAGGTGTTCCTCGGCTACGCTTCCGGCGTCGGCAAGTCCTTCCGGATGATGGATGAAGGCCGGCGGCGGAAGGCCCGTGGCGAGGATGTGGTTGTCGCTGCCGTCCAGCCGGAAGCCCCACCCGACGTCGAAGAGCTCCTCAAGCAATTTGAGGTCATCCCGCCTCGTCTGGATCTGGCGAGCCCTTGTCTTGACGTAGAAGCGGTTCGCCGCCGGCGGCCGGGGGTCTGCCTGATCGATGGTCTTGCCTACAGGAATCCTCCAGACAGTAACAACTCCGAACGTTGGCAGGACGTAGAGGAACTGCTCGCGAGCGGCGCTTCCGTCATCACCACCATCAACTTGCAGTACATCCGGGAGAAGCAGCCTCGGGTAGAGGCAATCCGCGGCAGAAAAGTGCTCGACTCTGTTCCAGAGAGCTTCATTCGCCAGGCTGACGAAATCGAGGTTGTGGACGCGCCTGCAGAGTACGGCATCATCCGGGCACAGGATGGCGCGTCCAATTCTGGCGAGGATGTCGCTCGTCTCCAGCAGCAGATGTCGGAGCTGCGTGAGATCGCGCTTGTCCTTGCCGCCGAGGTTGTTGATCACCAGCTCGAAACTTACCTTCGGCGGCAGGGAATCGAGCAGACTTACGGCACACACGAACGGATCCTTGTTTGCGTGACTCCTCGATCAAACGCCACCCTGATGATCTCCCGGGGAAAGCGCCAGGCCGAGCGCTTCCATGGCGACCTCTTCGTCGCGTACGTGCAGCAGGACGGTTTGTCGCCGAATGATCGCGAGACGTTGGAGCAAAACCTCGAAGCGGCGC
>JAEHDI010000136.1 GCA_016880505.1 Bryobacterales bacterium
CCACGACATGAAGACGCTGTCTCGGACTGAGATTCAGCTTTTCACGGATTTCCTTGGGGATCACAATCTGAAAGTTTTTTGAGATGGTCGTCACGATCACGGCACATTCCTTCCTCTTCTCGATCTTTCGTACTCGCATCAGATACGCGGAGTCAATCCAGTTGTGTCTTTCCCGCGCTTCACCTCACAATCTCTCTTTCGTGAGAGCAAGAATTTCAAACTCTTTCTGACTACTTCTGACCTCTAGAGACCCTTCCTGCCTAATTTCTTTTTGTCGCCCGCTTCTCTACCGTAGTGATGGTGCCAAACATGGTTCGTTGCTTCGGGAACTCGATGAAATGCTCCCTGAAGCACACATGTGCATACATATGCCTAGTTCCCATCAGAGAGGCAGTCGGGTAGCGTGAGTCAGGGTCAGAGAGGAGGAGCATGAACCAGAAGCACCACGACCACCGTGTCTCCGTCAGAGAATTGGCCGAACTGCTGCGGGTCAGCACCGATACTATTCGACGGGCTTACCGGAGAGGAGAACTCCCAGCCATTCGCGTGAAGACCAGGCTCCGGTTCGATCTGGAAGAAGTCCATCGCGTGATGCAACGCCAGGCCGACGCCTATGGGAGCGCACGGCGATGCGCCGCAAGCGGCGCTCGCCGGCCGCACAGAGAGACAACAGCCCCCGCCTAGTAAAACGGGGGCGCTAATTCCAAGGACGTAGGATGAGGGATTTCAACAGATTACGAGCTGATGCTGCTATCAAGGGAGTACTCGCATCGGGAAAACCCGACTCACCGGTGCTCCAACAGCAGACCTGCCTGCGGTGCGCGAACATCTGGTGGCCCCGTCGCCCACAGAAGCCGCTCCGCTGCCCCGGCTGCAAGAGTCCCTATTGGGATCGTCCGCGCAAACTCAAAATAGCTCCTTCTCCCGTCGTTGCGTCAATCAGTCGGGCGGCACTCCAAGACTCGTTACGGACAGAACTCGCCAAGGCGTTGGGGACCAGCCAACCAGAATCCGGAGGCCTGACCGACCGCTCATTGGTAAAGGCCCTCGATGTCCTCAAAGAGATGAAAGCCGCCGGGCGAACCTGGCAAGAGATGGCCGAACGGGTCGAACGGGAATTCGGGACGCGATTGGATAAAGACCAACTGAAGGCGCTGGTTCGATAAATATACAGTTCCCTGCCCCCCGCCACAGTCCGGGGCAGGGACAATTCTGAGGTGCTGGACGGAACTTCGTGCAGCGGGCGGGCCTGAAATGCCGCAGGAAGGCCAGGCCGATGCTCTGAGGGCCGGCCCAGCCCCGCATCCGGCGCCGGCGGACGCGCGGGCGCATCTGGGGGGTGCGGGGGTGTCGCAAGACTCCCCCGATTAGATCATTCGATGATGATGTGAGCATGGATACGGAACTGATCGTCACTGACAAGGCCCAAGAGTCTCCGACACGGCTTGACGGCTGGCTGGTGCCTCCGCATACTCCCTCCCGGCGAAGTCGTAGTTGTGGCGGGGACCGGAAAGGCGCTGTCATGACACGACCCTTAGTGGAATTGGTGGAGCAGTTTTGTCAGTACCAACTCAAACAGCGAGGGAAGACGGAAGGAGGGGTGCAGGCCTATCGCTGGGTGTTAGAGCAGTTCTTAGTGTTCGGGCGCGCGCGCTTCGGACGAGTGGCACGACTCTCAGACTTGTCAAAGTCGGTGATTCAGGACTGGATGGATGAGATGGCCGCACGCGATCTCACACTCGGCACGATCAGGAGTCGCCAATCGGCGCTCTCCAGCTTTTGTAGCTGGCTGGTGAAGCGGGAAGCGTTGCTGGCGAATCCCATTGCCGGAATGGATCGGCCTCCGCATCGGATCGAGCCTCCCAAACAGGTGCCGACACCGGCCCTGATGGATGCGCTGATTGAAGCGGCCAGAAGCCGACAGCGGCCTCGTGATGTGGCTGTCTTCCTGATCCTGCGCTTCACCGGCATGCGTCGAGAGTCCGTGGCCACTCTTCAAGCGAGACACTTGGATGCGCTATGGGGATTGCGCCGTGTCCGGGTCAAGGGCGGTCATACGAGAGACATTCCGCTGCCCGAACCCGTCATGCGGTATCTGCATGCCTACGTCGCGCAGGTGGTCACGCCGTCTGTCACGATGGTCACACCGGAGACACCACTGTTTTGGTCTGTGTGGGGACGAAGGGCACTCGGAAAACAGCGAGCCCCGATGACCGGAAAAAACATCTGGCGATTGTGCAAACTCTATGGACGGATGATCGGCTATCCGATGTTGAAGCCGCATGATCTCCGCCATGGCGTTGCGATGGAAGTACTGGAACAACGGCACGACCTGGAGCAAGTGCGCGCGCTGCTTGGACATGCGCGCATCGATACCACGCAGATCTATACGATGATTCGTCCGGCACA
>JAEHDI010001060.1 GCA_016880505.1 Bryobacterales bacterium
CGTAGACCTGTTCGAACCCCCAGTTCCCAAGCGTCTCCTCGTTCGCTTCTCCCGAACCGCGCTCCGAGTCATTCCAGAACCAGTTGAATACCAGTATGTCTTTGGGGATCAGCTTCAGCACCTGATCGGGCGTGAGCCCGCCTGGAATCCGATACCTGTAGCCCGCACCAGTCCTTCGATCGACCAGCATCGGACCGGCCACGGCCTCCAGAAGATGATCGCCCCACAGCGCCGTTCTCACACTCTTCTTTGCGAGGTAGGAGTGGATCTTGTTGACATCCTGAGCGTACAGCTCCCTGTGGTCTTTCCCCTTGCATTTCGGACACACGCCCCACGGCATTCTCCATTCGTCGTGCCCGACGTGAATCACCTTCGGTTTCATCACGTCGATGTACTCGTCGAATACCTCGAACAGCAGCTCGTAGCTCTTGGGATTCGACGGGCAGTACGTATCCGGCCACTCCGCATCCGGGATTTCGGCAAGCTCCCGGTGGCTCGTCAGAAGGTAGTAGCTGTGCGTCAGGGAGGGGAGTTCAGGAATGACCTCGATATTGTACTCCGTGGCCCAACGCACCATGTCGGCCACTTCCGCCTTCTCCAAAATTCCGCCGTCCCCCGTGTCGTGATGTGTGGAGTCCTGGTACTCCCCGTTTGGCCCTGTGGACCGGTCGCGGCGGCTGTAAATGAGATCCCTGGCCATCTCAGCCCAGCCGGTGTTGAGCTCGGAATGACGATCCAGCCTCATCGCAGCGTTCAACTCGACGATAAGCTTGTTGTATTTGTAGAGGGCCATGAAATCCCGCAGGAACCGCTTGAAAAAGGCGAAGTTCTCGCGCCCGGGCAGATAAAGCTTAATGCCGCGGAAGGACTTGTGCGGCCAATCTCGAACCTGGACAGCTTGGATGCTCCGACCCTGTCCGCGTTCCACTAACTGGCGCAGGGATTGCACGCCGTAGAATGCGCCCTGATCATCACTACCCGCGACAAGCACGACCCGTTCGCCGACGTGCAGAACGTAGCCCTCGGGGCCGGGACTTTCCCGGCTCACCGTAAGGTTTTGTTGAGCGCAGTATTCCCTGATCAGGGGGTTTTCGACCGAACCCATCAAGATCACGCGCCCCGAGGCGGGAACTGCAGTGACCCGCTCAGTCTGAAGCGCCAGCCCGTACCGGTCACTCAGTTCCGCAACGAGGAACCTGGCGAGCGACAAATCGCGGTCCGAGGCGGCCTGCGGGATCATGACCGACACCTTCTCGTCGAGGTCGAATCGCCCTCCGGGAACGCTCATCTGCTGCGGTTCCGGATAGATGAGCGGGCCCGCGGCAAGACCGACACTTGGGAGGAGTAGAAGGGCTGCCAGGAGAAACATAGGCTGTTCGTTTACAACAGTTTACCTGCGCCTCCCTGATCGTCAAGACAATTCTGGGCCATCTGCCCGCCGCTGTCCAGGATGTTGAACGCCAGAATCGCTGCAGCCCTGTTCACGCTTGCCTGTTCAAGCGTCTCTGTGGGAACATTCCGCTCAGGGCGATGTCTGAAATCCACTACAGGATCAAAATGAACATGGGCAAACGGAACAAATCGCGCGGAATTATCGACCCCTCCGAAATCACGGCAGGCGTCGTGGGCTTGGGGCTGATGGGGAGAAGCATCGTCACATGCCTTCTGGCCTCGGGACATCCGGTCGTGGGCATTACCGGCACACAATCCAAGCTCAAGACGACAAGGCGGCAGGTACTTGCATTGCTCAAGGAGTTGCAGGGGGAAGGGATACTCAAGGAAGACCCTTCAGCCGTTGTCGAACGCCTGACGATTTCCATCGATTTCTCCGCACTCCGGAAGGCCGCCGTCGTAATTGAGTCAATCATTGAGAGCGTCAAGGCCAAGAAGGAGATCATCCGAAACGTCGAGCAGGTCGTCTCGCGAAGAGCGTTGTTGGGCACCAATACATCGGCGATTCCCGTCACGCAGCTTCAGGAAGGTGCTCTGCACCCGGAACGCATCTTGGGATTTCACTGGGCGGAGCCTGCTCATGTTACGCGGTTCATGGAGATCATCTGCGGCAAGCAGACCCGCCCCGCGAGCGCGGCACGCGCGATGGCGCTCGCGCACCGATGGGGCAAAGAGCCGTCACTGCTTCGCCGCGACGTTCGTGGTTTCATTACGAACCGCTGTTTTTACGCCCTGATCCGAGAAGCGTTCCACCTGGTCGAGTCAGGCTACGCGACCATCGAGGACGTAGATCGGTCGTTGCGGAACGACCTCGGCTACTGGATTACATTCGCGGGACCGTTTCGGTTCATGGATCTCACCGGCGTCCCCGCCTACCGTACGGTGATGCGAGACCTTTGGCCAGAGCTTGACTGCTCAACGAAAGTCCCCAGTCTGATGAAGAAGGTTGTGGACTCCGGCGCGCTTGGAGTCGCAAACGCAAA
>JAEHDI010001061.1 GCA_016880505.1 Bryobacterales bacterium
AACCCTGGCAAGGTTGCACTCTACCAACTGAGTTACTCCCGCTTGCCTACCCCGTATTGTCGCTCCGCGTGCGCTCGTGTGTCAATTTGACGACACTTCCGGCCACCACCTGATGTGGCTCGGCGCCTCGGCTTCGTGTACGATTTCCGTTGATGCCCACGCACTCGTTTCGTTCCGCCACTCTGCTGCCTGTTCTCGGCCTGCTGCTATTGTCCGGCTGCACCCGGCCGCCACGCCCGGCGTCGCAGCCCGCCTCTGAAGCGCCACTTCCCAGACCCGGCTGGCTCAAGAAGGAGCCGCTGATCGTTGCCGGCAACTGGGACAGCATGGCCATCTTCCGGCGCCGCGTCGGCGGCAATCCCGTCTGGCAGGAGGAGGACTACGCGCGCGAACACACCGAGGAAACAGTCCAGAAGCTGAAGGATCTCGGCGTCACCATGGCCGTCATCCACTTCTACAAAGGGTACGGCCTCCGGGCTGAAAACGAGCAGTTGGAGGACTCGCGGAAGCTGACTGCTCTCTGCAAGAAGTACGGCATCCGCGTCGGCGTCTACGTCGGCAGCACCGTCGCATACGAAACCTTCCTCGCCGAAGCGCCGGACGCCATCGACTGGTTCGTCCCGCCCTACCTCGGCAGGCCCGTCTTCTACCCCGGCCAGAGCTTCCGCAAGCGCGTCTACTTCATGCACCCCGGGTACCGCGAGTACATGAAGCGCGTCCTCGAGGTGGCCATCAAGGACCTGAAGGTCGATCTGATTCACTTCGACAACACAAGCCTTCAGGCCCAGGCTCCCGTCTTCTATCACCCTCAAGCGGTCTCCGACTTCCGCGACTTCCTCTCGACCAAGTACACGCCGGAGATGCGCAAAAAGCGACTTGGGTTCTCCGAGCTTCGCTTCCTCGATCCGCCCACTGTCGACCGGCCGGTTACTGTGCTCAACGATCCGCTCTCTCAGGAGTGGGCCGATTTCCGCTGCCGCCAGCTTGCCGCCTATTACGGCGAAATGGAGCGCTATATTCGGGGCCTGAACCCGGAGGTCGCGGTCGAGAACAATCCGCACTCCGGAGTGTCGGGCGTCAACACGGTCTGGGAGCAAGGCGTCGACTATCCGCGCCTGCTCGCTCACACTGATGTCGTCTGGAGCGAGGAAGGCAACGAGGCTGGCGTGACGCCCGAAGGTGTTTTGCTCTCCAAGATCCGCACCTTCAAAATGGCGTCCGCCCTCAACAACAGCATCTTTACGTACACTGGCGGCGCCCAGGGCTCGACGCTCCAGATGGCCGAGGCGATGGTCTACAACCGCCGCAATCTCGGCATGGTCGGCGGCGTCCTCGCCGGATACGACACTCCGGCCGATCAGCGGAATTACATCTGGTTCTATCGCGACAATTTCGACCTATACCGCGACGTCGAGAGTCGCGCCGATGTCGCCGTCCTTCATTCCTACGCTTCGCTCGCCTACAACAACGACCGCCCCTGGCAGAGCACCATGCTCTTCGAGCAGGCGCTCATTCAGGGGAAGGTTCCGTTCGATATCATCTTCGACGATCACCTGAAGGACCTCTCGAAATACCGAATTCTCGTCCTCGCCGATCAGGAGTGCCTCAGGGACGAGCAACTTGAGCAGGTCCGCCGTTTCGTCGCCGCAGGCGGCGGTCTTGTCGCGACGGAACACACCTCGCTGTACACCGGTTGGCGGCAGCGCCGACGGGACTTCGGGCTGCGTGACCTGTTCGGCATCAGCTTCAGCGTGAGTCCAGCCGCCTGGCCCGGCTCGCGTGCCGCGGAACCCGTGATGAAAATAGCCGCAGCTCGAAGACAAGTCGGCAAGGGCAAGGTCGTCTACCTTCCCGCCGTCGAGCCAGCGGTCGAAAAGCCGGAAGGCGCGGCTATGAGGAGCGAGTACTGGAAGCTCCCGCTCAACACGAGGGAACTGATCGACGCCGTCCAGTGGGCCAGCGGTGGTCTGCTGTCTATCGCGGTGAAGGCGCCTCCGACGGTAACCGCCGAAGTGCTCGAGGACACAACACACAACCGTCTGACGGTTCACCTGATCAATTTCGATTGCGAGCGGGCGCCGAAACTTTCCGGTCTCACAGTAAACCTTGCCATTCCCGCAGGCAGAACGGTCGCCAAAGTAACGTGGCTTTCGCCCGATGAAAAAGGGCCGCTTCCGTTGACTTCGAGTCTCCGAAACGGCCGAGTCGCGCTCTCGATCCCCTCGCTAAAGACGTATGGTGTAGCGGTTCTGGAACTCCACTAGCTTCTGGGCGACACAGGACGGGCATAACATTCCGTGACGATCCTGTTGCAAACATTTCCGAAGAGTTAACAAGACTCCTGCGGATTGTTTTATTGCTCTGTGACTTGTTGATTACAAACCAGAAATAATTGTCGGAGCAGTGGGATCTGTTGCCCTGGATTCTGTGCTAGACTGATTCTCCGCTCGGCTCCTGAGAGGGCGGTCAACGACAAGTTTGTTGAATCATTCGCTAGCGGTTCCAGCCAGCTAAACTGAAGGTTTGTTTTCAGATTTCCTCAGGCTGTTGGAAATTTGTGGAAATCTTGGACGGTTGGTGTGGGTTGTGATCTATGAACGAGTGGGAGCAGATTAAGAAACACATTGCTGGCAGGCTCAGCAACGAAAGCTACCAGAACTGGCTCGCCAAGACCTCATTCCATCAACTGGATGGTGAGGTCCTTCGCGTCAGTGTGCCGAACGACGCCACCAGAGCTTGGCTCGAGGAGGAGTATTCGGACCTGGTGAGCGCTTCGGTCCACGAGCTCAACCTCCGAATCCATCGGGTAGCCTATGAACTTCCCGGAGCGGCAATCCCTGATATGAGGGCCAGTAGCGGTCATGATGGCGTCGTTTCTGAGCTGATGTTCCGTTCTCCCGACAGCCACCTGAATCCTCGCCTCACGTTCGACACCTTTGTCGTCGGTTCCTGTAACCAGTTCGCGCATGCTGCGGCTAAAGCGGTCGCGGCCATGCCTTCGCGCAACTACAACCCTCTGTTCATTTACGGCGGCGTGGGCATGGGCAAGACGCACCTGATGCATGCAATCGGCCGGTCTCTGCTTGACAACTTCAGCGGCATGAAGATCGTCTACACTTCCAGCGAGCGATTCATGAACGAGATGATCCAGTGCATCGCCACGCAAAGAATGTCCCACTTCCACCAGCACTATCGAAGCGCCGACATTCTCCTCGTAGACGACATTCACATCCTCGGAGGTAAGGAGCGCACGCAGGACGAGTTCTTCCACACGTTCAACGAACTCTACGACCATCAGAAGCAGATCGTCATTTCCAGCGACAGCTCACCGAAGGATATCCCCGGTCTTGTCGAGCGTCTGCGTTCGCGTTTCGAGTGGGGCCTCATGGTGGACATTCAGCCGCCCGATCTCGAGACCAAAATGGCGATCCTCGACAAAAAGTCGGAAGCGGAGGGCATCACTCTTCCGGAGGACGTGCGGATCTTTATCGCAACAAAAACAAAGTCGAACGTCCGTGAACTGGAAGGCGCTCTCGTAAAGCTCATCGCCTATTCCTCCATGAGTGGAACGCCGATCAACCTCCCGATGGCACAGAACTGCCTGCGGCACCTCGTCCACGGGCAGGAACGCAGGATTACGATCGAGAGCATCGTGCGCTCGGTAGCAGAGCGGTTCAGCCTTCAGCCTTCTCAGTTGAAGCAGAAGAGCAACGCTCGTGCGATCGCATACCCCCGCCAGGTGGCCATGTACCTCGTTAAGGAACTCACTTCGGCGTCGCTTCCCGAAATCGGCCGTGCTTTCGGTGGCAAACATCACACAACCGTGCTCCATTCCGTCCAGAAAATCGAGACTCATCGCCATCAGGATCCTGATCTCAACAGAATGCTGCACAGCCTAATCGATTCGCTGTCCTGAACTTGTATGCTTTTCCACAGGCCCTCGCCGCGGAATGCTTTGGATAGCTGTGGAAACCCCGCTCAAGGCGTCCAACCATACTCGCCGGACCACCCGGATTCCCACAGCGAGACGAGACAGGAAGCGGTTGGATTTTGTATAATTTAGAGAGAAATCAACATTTCGACAGTCCCGATGAATTCGATTCTCAAATAGGCAGTTTAGAGATCTCGTAGAAAGCTTGGTAAACGGAGACTTGGCCCGATGGATTTCATAGTGAGCAAGAACGACTTGGTTCGGGAGTTGAACCTGTCTCAGGGGGTTGTCGAGAAGAAGACCACAATCCCGATTCTGTCGAATGTCTTGATTGAAGCCAGCGGAGACAAGGTCAACCTGACGGCGACTGACCTCGAGTTGGGAATCCGCTGCTCCTGCCCTGCCCGCGTGAATAAAGAGGGAGCCGGCACGATTCCAGCCCGCCGGCTTCTGGACTACGTCAGGCTGCTCCCGGAGGCGGAGTTGCACGTCAAGTTCATGGAGAATCAGTGGGCGAATCTGGTTTGTGGCCGCAGCCGTACACGGATCGCCGGCATGTCGCGGGAGAGTTTTCCCGAACTGCCGGAGTTTCCTGAAGTGCTCGCGGAGATCCCCGTGAGCGAGTTGTCTGGGCTTATCGCGAAGACGATTTTCGCCATCTCCAGCGAGGAGTCGCGTTTTACTCTAAGCGGCGCTTTGCTGCTCTTGAAGAGCCAGGGTATGTCGATGGTTTCGACCGACGGACACCGCTTGGCGTTCGTTGACACGAAGTCCGAATTAGCGGGAGTCAAAGGATCCTATCGCGCGCTGTTGCCGAAGAAAGCCATGGGCGAGATTCTTAAACTGGCCCAGGAGTCGGCTCCGGATGCGAGCGTCCAATTTGCCGGCGACGAGAACCACCTGTTCTTCCGCTTCGGCGAACGGCTTCTGATCAGCCGCAAGCTGACCGGCAATTTCCCCGACTTCGAGCGCGTTCTTCCCCGTGAACAGCCGCTCTCGGTGATTCTCGGGCGGGAAGAAGCAAGGGCCGCGATCGAGAGGGTTGCCCAGTTCTCCGATGAGCGCTCTCACGCGGTCAGAATCCAGGTTTGTCCTGGCGAGGTAAAGGTACATTCCTCGATTTCCGAAACTGGCGAGAGCGAAGAAAGCATCCCTACCGAATACGACGGAGCCACCGTTGAGATCGGATTCAATGCGCAGTACATGCTCGACTTCCTGAGGGCGTCCGAAGAGGACAAAGTGGTGCTCCACTTCAAGGACGGGCACAGCGCCGGTGAGTTGAGGCCCGCCGATGACGCTGGAAAATACGACTACCGCTACGTCGTGATGCCTATGCGGATTTGAGCTTGTCTCCGGGCATGGAAAGCCCGACAATTCACGGAGAGGTGCTGGCTGGGCAGTCCCACAAGGAGCATTAAGGGTCAACTATGGGTTCCAAGGACGTAGAACTGAACGCCGTCGACACGTACGATTCCGCAAGTATTAAAGTCCTCGAAGGTCTCGAGGCTGTGCGCCTGCGGCCGGCGATGTATATCGGTTCGACGGGCGAGACCGGGCTTCACCACCTTGTCTACGAAGTCGTGGACAACTCGGTGGACGAGGCGCTGGCCGGTTTTTGCGACGAAATCAACGTCACAATCCACTTCGATAATTCCGTAACCGTCGTGGACAACGGCCGTGGCATCCCGGTGGATATCCATGTGGAGGAAGGCATATCGGCCGCGACCGTCGTGATGACGAAGCTGCACGCCGGCGGCAAGTTCGATTCAAAGTCCTACAAGGTCTCCGGCGGCCTGCATGGGGTCGGTGTGAGTTGCGTCAACGCCCTTTCCGAACGACTGGAGCTCGAGATTTGGCGCCAGGGCTTCACCTGGACACAGGAGTTCGAGCGGGGCAATCCCGTTGCCCCCCTGCAGAGAGCCGGCAAGGCCGGCCGCAAGACCGGTACGAAAGTAACTTTCAAGCCCGACCCCACGATCATGGTTGTCACGGAGTTCAACTTCGACATCCTGTCGCAGCGACTCCGGGAGATCGCCTTCCTGAATAAGGGCCTGCGCATCACGATGACGGACGAGCGGGTCGATCCGCCGAAGGCTCACGAGTTCCAATACAACGGAGGGATCGCCGAGTTCATCAAGCACCTCAACCGCGGCAAGACCGTCCTTCACGACAAGCCGATTGCTTTTGAGGGGGAGCGTGAGTTGCCCAACGGAGGCACGCTCACCATGGACGTGGCGCTCCAGTACAACGACAGCTACGCGGAAAACCTCTTCAGCTTCGCCAACAACATCAACACAGTGGACGGTGGCGCCCACCTCACCGGCTTTCGCAGCGCCTTGACACGGACCATCAACGCCTACGGGCAACAGGCCGGACTGTTCAAGGACGTCAGGGAAAACCTCACCGGAGATGACGTTCGTGAAGGCCTGACGGCCGTCGTGAGCGTGAAACTCCCGCAGCCGCAGTTCGAAGGCCAGACTAAGGGAAAGCTCAATAGCGACATCCAGGGGTTCGTGGTCCAGTTTGTCAATGAGAAGCTGAGCGAATACTTCGACAAGAATCCTTCGGTCATGCGCAAGATCGTCGGCAAGGCGATCGAGGCCTCCCGCGCACGAGAGGCCGCCCGCAAGGCCCGGGACCTCACCCGTCGCAAGGGCGCGCTCGACTCCGGAGGTCTTCCCGGCAAGCTTGCCGACTGCCAGGAGCGTGATCCCGAGCGGTGTGAGCTGTTCCTGGTCGAGGGCGAGTCCGCCGGCGGTACGGCCAAGGCGGGCCGCGACCGGCGCTACCAGGCCATCCTGCCTCTGAAGGGCAAGATCCTGAACGTCGAAAAGGCGCGCTACGACAAGATGCTCGGCCATGACGAGATCCGTGCCATGATTACCGCCATCGGCACCGGCATCGGCAAAGAGGAAGGCGACTTCGACCTGGCCAAGCTTCGCTACGGGAAAATCATCATCATGACCGACGCGGACGTCGACGGCTCGCACATCCGTACCTTGCTGCTGACGTTCTTCTTCCGCCACATGCAGGACCTGATCAATCGCGGACACGTCTTCGTGGCTCAACCACCGCTCTACCGCATCAAGAAGGGCAAGAGCGAACGCTACATCAAGGACGAGAAGGAATTCATGCGGGAGATCCTGCGGCGCGCCACCGAGAACGTCGTGGTGGAGGTCAGCGCGCGCAACGGCTCTCCGTCACAGCGGCTTGAAGGCACGGAGCTGCGAAACTTTCTCATGGCGCTCGAGGAGTACCTCCAGATCTCGTCCAAGGCGGAGCGCAAGCTAAGGGACAGCCGCGCGGTAACCGTTGTCTCCGACCCCGAGCTGAAGATCGACTCCAAGTCGGATTTCGGCGACGAGAACAACCTCAAGCCGTTGGCACGGGCGCTCGAGGCGGCCGGGATCCCCGCCGAGCTGAAACACGACGAGGAGCATTCGTCATGGATGGTTTCCTTCCGTGATTCGACGCACGCCGAGCGGACTATCGGCGTTGAACTCGCGGCCATGCCCGAATACCGCCGCCTGCGGTCTCTCGGCCGGCAGATCGGGCGATACAACCAGCCTCCCTTTGTCGTGGTCAAGGATTCCAGCCGGGTGATCCAGGAACACTGGCGCGGCCTGCTCGACTACGTCAAGGAAGAGGGCAAGAAGGACGCCTCCGTCCAGCGCTACAAGGGACTCGGCGAGATGAACGCTGACCAGTTGTGGGAAACCACCATGAACGCGGAGAAGCGGACGCTCCTCCGTGTCCGCCTCGAGGACGCGGTCGAGTGCGAGGAAATCTTCTCGACGCTGATGGGCGAGGACGTCGAGGCTCGCCGCAAATTCATCGAGGAAAACGCCCTCGACGTCCGAAACCTGGACGTCTGACCGGCAAGTGGCACAGCCTTCAGGCTGTGCTTCGGGTTTTCACCACTCCCTGTTGCACGTACACCCGCTTCACCCGTACGTTGATCCCGCACAGCACGCTGTACGAAATCGTCCCTGCCGCGCGCGCGATCTGCTGCGCGTCCAGCGACACCTCACCCTCGCTTCCCAGAAGCGTCACCGCGTCCCCCGGCTTCACCTCCGGTGACTGCGACACGTCGATCGTCGTCAGGTCCATCGATACCGCCCCGATCACCGGCGCTAACCTGCCCCCCGCGATCACCTTCCCCTTGTTGGACAGCCTGTGCGGAAACCCATCCGCGTAACCCACAGCCAGAACCGCGATCCGCATCGGCCGCGGGGCGCGGAACATGCCGCCGTAACCGATCAGTGCTCCCTCCGGCACGTCCTTCACGGCAAGGATCGTCGCCTTCCAGGAAAGCGCCGGCTTCACGTTCAGGATCCGCTTCGGAGCTTCGCCGCGCGCCGGCGACACGTACCCGTAAATGGCGTGGCCCGCCCGCACCATGTTGCCCCACGCCTCTCGCCGCGGGAATGCGATTGGATTCGTGCTCGATAGGTGCAGCCACACCGGAGCGACGCCGGCGGCGCGCAGGGTCGCCAACACGTTGCGGTACGCTTCGACCTGCCTGTCCGTTTGTTGGCTCGTGTAATCGGCCGAGGACGCGAAGTGCGTCATCAAGCCTTCGAGCTGGGCGTGGCGGGCTGCCTGCACCGCAGCCGCGATCTCACGGGCCGGCGCCTGCGTGCCGAGGCGCCCCATCCCCGTATCCAGCTTGAGGTGATAGCACAGCGGGGCGCCCACGCGTGCGGCGAAACGGTCGAACTCGGCGACGTCCGAGAGCGAATGGATTACCGGCGTCAGGTCATGCTCGAGTAGCGCCTCTCGTTCGAACGGCAGGAAGTCCGCCATCACCACGATCCGTGCACCGATGCCCGCCCGGCGAAGCGCGGCGCCCTCCCCGACGTTGCTTACCGCCAGCCACCGTGCCCCTTCGGCCTCCAGTCTCCGCGAGATCTCCCCGG
>JAEHDI010001062.1 GCA_016880505.1 Bryobacterales bacterium
AGGCCGATGCCAAACGTGCCGTCGCTATTGCCCTCCGCAACCGGATCCGCCGACAGAAACTCGAGCCGGAAATGGCCGAGGATGTGATTCCGAAAAACATCCTCATGATCGGACCCACCGGCGTGGGTAAAACGGAGATCGCGCGCCGGCTGGCGAAACTTGCCAGTTCCCCGTTCCTGAAAGTGGAAGCCAGCAAATTCACCGAGGTCGGCTATGTCGGTCGCGACGTCGAATCTATGGTCCGCGATCTCGTGGACATCGCCATCGATATGGTGCGAGAAGATCGCCTCGACGAAGTTGCCGACCGTGCCGAGAAGAACGCCGAGGAGCGGCTGCTAGAGCTACTCATGCCTGCGCAGCCGGAGTCGAGCGAAAGCATCGAGCGAACCCGCGAGAAGCTGCGCGAGAAGTTGCGCGCGGGCAAACTCGACGACCGCACCGTCGAGATCGACGTCAAGGAGCGCGGCCCCACGTTCGAAATCGCCACCAACATGGGCGTCGAGGAAATGGATATCAACCTCAAGGATGTCCTGCCGGGATTGTTCGCGGGCCGCAGCAGGAAGCGCAAAATGCGCGTCGGCGAAGCGCTCGACTACCTGATTCAGGAGGAGGAGCAGAAGCTCATCGATATGGATCAGGTCACTCGTCTCGCCCTGGAACGGGTCGAGCGCAGCGGTATCATTTTTCTCGACGAGATGGACAAGATCGCCGGACGCGAGAGCGGTCACGGGCCCGACGTCAGCCGCGAGGGCGTCCAGCGCGACATCCTGCCGATTGTCGAAGGAACCACTGTCAACACCCGTCATGGCTTTGTCCGCACGGACCACATCCTCTTCATTGCTGCCGGCGCCTTCCACGTCTCCAAACCGAGCGACATGATTCCCGAATTGCAGGGGCGCTTCCCGATCCGGGTCGAGTTGAAGTCACTCTCGGAGGCGGACTTCATCCGGATTCTCAAGGAGCCGAAGAACGCGCTGGTCAAGCAATACCAGGCGCTGCTTGACACCGAGGGCATCAAGCTGACCTTCACCGCCGACGCGCTCGAGGAGGTCGCCCGCTTCGCCGCCCGCGTGAACGAGAGCGCCGAAAACATCGGTGCGCGGCGCCTCCACACGATCATGGAAAAGTTGCTCGAAGAGGTTTCCTTCGAGGGTCCCGATCTTCGCAAGAAAACAGTCAAGATCGATGCCGTCTACGTCCGCAAGCACCTCGCGGATATCGTGAAGGACCAGGACCTCAGCCGGTACATCCTTTGAGACCACGGCGGACGGCAATAACCTGGCGCTCCCTCGCCCTGCTTCTCCTCTCTTTAGTCGCGTATTCCTGCGGTTACGTCGGCGACCCGCTCCCGCCCGCGCTCAATATCCCCACCCGTGTCAATGACCTGAAAGCGCATCAGCGGGGCGACAGGATCCTCGTGTCGTTCACCGTTCCGAGCCTCACCACCGAAGGCCTTGCCCTGAAACTCGGTCAGATTGAAGTGCGGGCAGGCTCCTTGCAAGGGCAGCCGTTCGATTGGGATGCCTGGCTGGCCCAAGCTCATCAGCTCGACACCGCGGGCTTGAACCCCGGCCCGACGCAGGTCGAAACCTCGGCCCGCGAGTGGGCCGGCAAGGAAGTCTTTCTCCGCGTGCGTGTTTTCAGCCGGCAGGGCCGTGACAGCGGTTGGTCGGATTTCGCGATACTCCGAGTGCTCCCCCCGCTCAACCGCCCGTCGCGCCCCGTGGCGGAAGCCGTCCGCGAGGGTGTGCGTCTTACCTGGCAGGTTCCCGGCGCTCCCGCTGGTGTCGCTTACAGAATTTACCGCCGGTCCGCTGCCCAGGAATCCGCGTCTGTCATCGGAACCTCTGGCGCGCCGGAATTCCTCGATACCTCCGCCGAGTTTGGAAAGGCATACGAATACACCGTACAGGCAGCAGTGACGTCTGGACAATCGGAAGCGGAAAGCGAGATCTCCGAATCAGTCTCATTCACCCCGGTGGACCGTTTCCCGCCCGCCGTGCCGGCTGGTTTGAGCGTTCTTGCTGGCACGGGAACCGTCGAGCTGGTGTGGGAGAGGAATCAGGAGACTGACCTGCGCGGCTATCGTATCTAC
>JAEHDI010001063.1 GCA_016880505.1 Bryobacterales bacterium
AAGGAGAGGACCAGCTTCTCGTCTCCCGCGCCGGCACTCATGGGTGGCGCGCCTTCCCGTGGAATCGTGTACAACCTGCCCTTCCGTACCGGTTCGTCGAACAGAACGGAGTCGGGCCGGCCTGGCGAACGGAGCGTCACAGAGAGCTGGCCATCGGCGGCGGGCTCGACGGTGAGACGGACCCGGTCTTCGGGACGGAACGCGGCGTCCTGCTCCATTTCCTTCGTTCCGGCGATATCTTCGCGAAGCAGATGGTAACGGACGATGGCCGGCGTCTCGGCCGCCGAGCGTGCGACCCGCACATTCTCCTCGACTGCCTCCTGGCGCACGGACAGCACTTCGGGTGCTGCCTTTGCGCGGGACTCCTTCCCAACGCTGGAGGAGACGGTCGCGGGTGCCGCGGCGGGCGCTGGCGCCGGTGCCTGGGTTGCATACCCACCGGCCACACCACCTACCACCCCACCGACGACCCCGGCTTTGGCCTCGTCGCGCAGCTCGGCGGGCTTGGGGACCATGCTCGAGGCAAGCTCGCCTGACTCTTCGAGGTTTCGTTTCGCCTTCAGCTCGGTCGCCCGTGCCGGAGGAGCGGCCGGTGTTGCGGGTGCGTCCTTCCGGGCCGCAAGCGTTTTCGTGAGACGCTGATCCTGCTTTGCCGGTTCTTCCGGAGGAGGCGCTTCCACGATCGCCGGAGCCACCGCCTCGGACCGCGGCGCCATTGCGACTTGCTGGAGCGGGGGCTTGCCGGCCGGCCGGATCAGTACGACGGCGGCGAGAACCGCGACGGCGACAGTCCCGGCGATTCCCAGCGGGACCGGCCGGGCGATCCAGTCAAACAGCCGCCGGAAAGCCGACTTCCGCTCGGACAGCCCGGCAAGCAGCCTCGCGCGGGTGGCCGGGTCGTCGAACAGCTCTTTGAGCGCGTGCTCGCCGGCGAGCGCGTTGAACAGGTCCTGGTCTTCGAGCGCGGCGCGGAACAGCGCCTGCCGCTCCTCCTCGCTGAGCGTGCCGGTGGCGTAGCCTCCCAGAAGCTTTCGGATGTCTTCGGGCTTCATCGGTTCGCCTCCCGGCCGCCCATCAATTCCAGGAGCCTCTGGCGGCACCGGTAGTCCCACGTGTACACGGTGTTCAGGGAACCCGCTCCGAGGATCGCCTGAATCTCCGCGAAGCTCTTACCCTGCAATTTTAGCCGGAACAGTTCCCGGCAGCGTCCCTCGAGCCGCGCCAGCGCCGCCTCCAGCCGTTCGAGTCGCTCTTTTCTTTCCGCATACTCGCTGGGGTTCGGGCCTGCGTCGGCGAGCGGCAGGTCGTCCACCGGAACGAGCCTGTCCTCTCCCCGCCTGTGTGCCTTGCGGAAATGCGCCGTGATCTTGAATCGCGCGATTTCGAGCGCGAGCGGCACTAGCTCCTCCATTCCGCTGACTTGCGGGTACTTCTGGTGGAGGACCAGCATCACCTCCTGAGCGACGTCCTCGGCGACGTCCCTCGTAAGCTTATATGCCGCGTACCCGACAATCCTTTCGCGCAGGCGGGCGAGGAGGGCCTCTCGTTCCACAGTCGTTCCCCAACTATTAGACACCGAATGGTTTTCTTCCGTTCGCTCGCTGCCGAAAACCGTTCACCACGCGGCCACCGAGCCGTCCTCGTGAAAGACGCGAGCCATCGGGCGCGTGCCACCAAACGGGTACTTCCGGAACGCCTCCTCACTCAGGTCGAATCCCAATCCCGGCTTCTCCGGCAAGGGGAAGCGCCCCTCGACCATGCGCATGGCGGGGAAACCGAGCCATTCTTCCCAGACCTTCTCCTTCATGCCGGGTTCGACTCCGCTGCAAACCTCCTGGACGAGGAAGTTCGGGATCGCGGCGTCGAGGTGCAAGGTGGCGATCCCGCCGATCGGGCCCTCGCACGCGTGGGGCGCCATCGAAATGCCCGCGGCCTCTGCCATCGCCGCCGCCTTCCACAGCGCCGTGATGCCGCCGACGTGGTTGATGTCCGGCTGGAGGATGTCGGCAACGCCCATCTCGACGAGCTCGCGACAGGAGTACGACGCCACCAGCAGCTCGCCGGTTGCGATCGGGGTCGTCGAGCGCCGGGCGATCCGCGCCATCGCCTTCACGTTCTCCGGCGGACATGGCTCCTCGATGAACAGCAGATTGAGCGGCTCGACTTCCTTCACCAGAACGGAGGCCACCGCCGGGCTGGTTTTCGCGTGAAAATCGACCGCGATGTCGA
>JAEHDI010001064.1 GCA_016880505.1 Bryobacterales bacterium
GCCGCTGCCGGCCTCCACCACCCGGTCGCCCGGTTTCAACCGGAGCTTGCGGCAGACGTGATCCATTTTGGCGCACTGCGCCTGTTCAAGCGTGAGATCCGCCGAAGGGAAATAGGCGCAGGTATACTGCATGGCCTCGCTATCGAGCCAGAGTTCGTAGAAGTCGTTGCCGATGTCATAGTGGTGATGGATGTTGTCGCGCGAATCGGTGATCCGGTTCGGGCGCGTACGATTGAAGAGCCACGTCTGCGCGGCCATCAGTTTATGATATTTCGGCAAAGACGCTGACGCACGGTAGGCAGTTTCGAGAAACTCGACCAGATCGCCGTCGATATCGATGCGACCGACGCTGTAGAGATCGCCGAAATGCAGGGAAGGATTCATGAGAAGTTGATGCAACACCTCGCTGTCGCGAATGTGCACCCGCGCGTCCAACGTGGCAGTGGAAGATGAAATTTCCTCGCCATTCCACAACACGAGAGCCAGCGGGGGATGGTCGAGCAGGTCAAGCAGCTTGCGCGCAATCCATCGGTCGAGTGAAGAAACACGCGATGATGCGTGGGAAACATCAACACCATGCGCTCCGTCCGTCAGGATGGGGATGTTGAGCGAGACAACCTTGTTTTTCTGAATGTCCTTGTCCATAGCGCTCATGACTTCCAGTAGGACACTGATTATCCTACCTCGCCGGAGCAAGACATGACAAATGGCCCCGCCCAGGCCAATGACATCACCCGGCACATCCCGGTGGATAAGTCCCCAATACCCGATTTTTCCAGCCACCGCGTCACTTACCGGCGGCGAAACGTGTAAAATCCCGGCATGAAATTTCCGTGGCAGTTCGTGCCTATCCTGTTCCCTGCCGTCAGGTGGCGGTTGTTCATGGCCGTGCTGGTCATGGGCGCATGCCCCTATGTTTCCGCGAGCGAGCATGACGATTACTTGCGCGGCTATGTGGACGCGCTGCTGGACAGCCGTTATCCCGGTTTGGGGCTTCGCGTGCAGGCGGTCAAGCCGGATGCGGCTGTCACATTAACTTCACGAACCTGTCTCGGGCCATCCCAGAAGCGCGATGTCGCTTATCTGCTGACCAAATCAGGGAAGGTCAAAACCGTGTTTTGGGCTTTATCCGCGGATTGCGACAAGTCCGATTCCGCGCCGGAATCGGACGCGGCAGCGCCGGCCCCGATCGATATTCATGCGCTGCCGGAGACGGAGCTGTTCGCGCCGTTGCTGGCCGATCCGCGCCAGCCACGTTTCTCGGTGAGCTATCAGCGCTACCAGGGCAACGCTCGGGAATTCGCCGCGGCCAGCGTGGCGCTGGGCGAGTATTTCGGTCTGGCGACGGGACTGTTCGGAGAATACGGCAGCTCTCAGATCGGCATCCAGGGCGCGGTGTTCGCGCTGTTCAACCTCGACGCGCCATCGAGCGATCTCATCAATGCGGATTACTGGATCGGTTTGCCGATCAGTTACCGCCGCGGCCCGTGGTCGTATCTGATACGGCTGTATCATCAGAGTTCGCATCTCGGCGATGAGTTCATTCTCGGCAATCCGGGCGTCAACCGGGTGAACCTGAGTTACGAGGAACTGGAAGGACTCGTCTCCTATGAATGGGAGCGGTGGCGCATTTACGGTGGTGGCGGGTATCTGGTGCATTCGGAGCCGGAACTCGCCCCCAAGCAGGTGCATGCAGGCGCCGAATACGTCCAGCCAGGCGCGGCTGGCAAGTTTGACCTCATCGCCGCGGTGGATGTGCGCGCTTCCGAGGAGCTCGGTTGGGACAGCAGCCGTTCCTATCAGGTGGGTTTTGAATTCAAACGCAGCACTACGCGACGCGTACGCCTGATGCTGGAGCATTTCAATGGTCATTCGCCCAACGGCCAGTTTTACCCTGAACC
>JAEHDI010000137.1 GCA_016880505.1 Bryobacterales bacterium
GCCGGCGCACTCATCCCCTCCGCGTGAACGTGCGCCGACTCCTTCAGGATCAGTCCGCCGTTCCCCACTGTCGCCAGCGACCTTCCCCGCCCTGCCAGGAACACGTGCTCGATGCCGGCCAACTCGGAGCACAGTTGCTCCACGTGGTTCTGCCATCGGGTCAGGTAGTTTTCCGCCAGCCATGGCGCCTGAGCGAGCTCGGCGAGCGCCGCCTCAAGGTCATCGCCGCAAAGCACGCTTCCCAGCCAGTCGAGTGCCGCCAGGATCGACAAGTACGTCTTGCATGCCACCGAGTTTTCGGCGCCCGCACGGGTCACGATTGCGGCGTCCGGCACGAGCGCCAGCGGCGAATCCGGCGTATTCGTCACGCCAATGGTGTGCGGCCGCGGACCCGCTTGTTCCAGCAACCTCACCGTTTCCGCGCTTCGTCCTGACTGCGAAACCGCTACCAGCAACGTCTCTCCTGTCAGCAGCCCTCGCAGGCCGTGCAGCAACTCCGACGTCTCCGCCATCACCGGGCAGAACCCTCCGGCCGCCAGCCGCTGATTCATCGGGTGGAGCGCGTGCAGCGACGAGCCCATGCCGGTGAGAACGATCCGTGCGAACCGGCGCGCCGCAAGCGCCGCCAATGCGGGCTTGACGTTCAGGGCGGCGATGGTGTCCCGAAGCGCGCGGGGTTGGTCGAGAAGGTCGCGGAGGTATCCGTTGTCGTTTGTGGTCATTTACCCCCCCATTGTGTGCCGAAATGGAACGCATTTGTGCCGAAAGGCGTGCAGTTTTTGCTGCCCCCTCCCCTTCATGAACCTCGGTCTAGTTGAAAACAAAGGTACTTTCAGGATGGTTTGTAGATTGCTCGGATCGAAGTCGTGACGAACGTAAGAACGGCTCAAGGAAGGCAGGTTGATCCGCAGTACCCCCCGCCTGAGTCCCATCCGTGCGTTCTATAGGTTTACAACCGAAGGACTGACCCCAAAACCCCGCACAACCGCCTCCTTGAGCCTCGACCTCTCACCGGTTGAGCGGCGGCGAGAACACACCACCCGCCGGAAAACCGCCACCTCCTGATCGCAATTCTTTACGCTTGTTCCGTTTTGCCGCCTTCTGCTATAGTCATTTCGGGCTGTTCAGAATACCGGAGTCGGAGCACAAGTTTTTTGGGACACGAAAGGAAGGTGTCTAGTGAGTCTGAGGAAAGACCCTGACGTGGGGAAGAAACCCAAAGCCGGGTTCTCCCGCCGCGGTTTCATCCGCGGCGTGGGACTCGGCAGCGGGGCTGTCGGAATCTTACAAACAGAAGCTCAGGCGGAGCCGGTCGCTGCAGCAAACGTTGCTGGACCCGGTCCGGTTCCCGTCACCCTGACCATCAACGGCAAACCTGTCAAACTCAACGTGGAACCCCGAGTCACCCTGCTCGACGCGCTTCGCGATCACCTGGACATGACCGGCGCCAAGAAAGTCTGTGACCGTGGCACCTGTGGCTCCTGCACAGTGATCATGGCAGGCAAGGTTGTTTACGCTTGCTCCGTGCTCGCCATCGACGCCCAGGGTAAGCCGATTCAAACGATCGAGGGCCTCGCCCCCGCCGGGCGGCTTCATCCCGTGGAAGCAGCCTTTGTCAATAACGACGCCCAGCAGTGCGGCTTTTGCACTCCGGGCTTCGTGATGGCGGCCAAGGGCTTCCTCGATAGTAACCCCAACCCGACCATGGACCAGGTCAAGGCTGGACTCGGCGGTAACCTCTGCCGCTGCGGTACCTACATGGGCGTCCGCAAGGCAGTCCTGGAAGCGGCCAAACAGATGAAAGGAGCAGCCAGTGCCTGACCCGAACTACAGTTGGCCTCCATTGGGAAAAAGCCGCGTGATGCGGAAGCGGATGAGCCGCCTCGATGGCCCCGAGAAAGCCAGCGGCAAAGCGAAGTATGGGTATGACATCCAAACGCCTGACCTGCTGTTCGGAGCATTGCTGACGTCGCCGCACGCGCACGCCCGCGTGCGGAGTATCGACACCAGCGCGGCCGAGAAGATGACAGGCGTGATGGCGGTTGAAGTGGTATCACCCGCAGGCACCGAAATCCAGTGGGCGGGCACGGAGGTCGCGGCAGTCGCGGCTACCAGCGAAACAATTGCCGCCGATGCCGTCCGTGCGATCAACGTGGACTACGAAGTCCTTCCTCACCTCGTCAACGAAGAGGACCTGAGCAAGACTGGTAGCCGGAGCAAGCCGGCTGGGGAGATCCTCACGGGCGACCCCGACCAGGCCTTCAAGGAAGCCGACACGGTCTCCGAAGGGCACTACGGATGCCCGGTGCTCACGCACTGCACGATGGAGTCGCACGGCCAGGTCGTCGCCTGGAAGGGTGACAAGGTGGAGTACTGGCCCTCGACCCAGAACTTGTCCGGAATCGGCGGTGACCTGGCGCGCGCCCTCGAGGTTCCCGCAGCGAACATCCATGCCCACCAGGACCACATGGGCGGCGGCTTTGGCAGCAAATTCGCCTCAGACCGCTGGGGAATAATCTGCGCCAAACTTTCGAAGAAGGCCGGCGGCCGGGCGGTCAAGTTGTTTCTCGACCGGCGGGCAGACCTTGAGATGGCGGGCAACCGTCCCTCGATTTTCGCCAAAGTGAAGATGGCCGCGAAGAAGGACGGGACCATCACCGCCTGGCAGTCCGAATCCTGGGGAACGAGGGGTGTGAGCGGCGGCGGCGTTTCGCCGACGCAACTCCCCTACGTCTACGTCCAGATTCCCAACAAGCGCGTCAACCACACCGGCGTCGTCACGAATAACGGCGGCGCGCGGGCGTGGCGCGCGCCAAATCATCCGCAGGCTTCGTTCGTCACCTGTTGCGCGATGGAGGACCTGGCGGCGGCGCTCAAGATGGACCCGCTGGAAGTGTTCAAGAAGAATGCGGGTTATACCGCTCGCGCCGACGTTTACCGTGCGCAGCTCGACAAGGCTGCCGAACTGGCCGAGTGGAAGAAGCTTTGGCATCCACGCGACCAGGCAGGTTCTGGTCCGATGAGACGAGGCCTCGGCATCGGCGTCGGCACCTGGGGCGGCCTCGGCCACCCGAGCGACTGCCGCACGCGGATCCATCCGGACGGTTCGGTGGACATAGAGCTCGGCAGCCAGGATCTCGGCACCGGCACTCGAACCATCATCGCCATGGTGGCGGCTGAATCGCTGGGACTGACGGTCCCGCAGATTAACGTGAAGGTCGGCGACAGCAGCTACCCACCGTCCGGCGCCTCAGGTGGTTCAACCACCGTTGGCGGCGTGTCGGTGTCAACGCGCAAGGCGACGCTGAACGCCCTAGCCAAGATTTACGAGGCTGTGGCGCCGGCGCTCGGCGCTCCGGCCGACCAGCTCGAAGCAGTGGACGGCAAGATCCAGGTCAAGGGTAATCCAGCGAAAAGCATGACCTGGAAGGCCGCCTGCCAGAAGATCGGAGTGAAGCCGATAGAAGCCATGGGCACGAACAACCCGAAGCAGCCCATGGGCCTGATCAGCCAGGGTGTCGGCGGCGTCCAGATCGCGGACGTTTCGGTCGACATCGAGACGGGCGTCGTGAAGCTGAACCGCCTCGTGGCCGTGCAGGACTGCGGCTTGATCATCAACCCTAAGACGGCCGAAAGCCAGGTCTACGGCGCCTGCATCATGTCCATCTGCGGTGCGCTGTTCGAGGAGCGCCTGATGTGCGAGAAGACCGGCCGCTTCGTGAACGCCGATATGGAGTTCTACAAGCTAGCCGGCATCGCCGACATCGGCGAAATCGTCGTGCACCTCGACATCAACGAGGAGCACGACAAACGCGGCGTGATTGGCCTGGGTGAACCACCGGTCGTCCCGGGCATGGGTGCGATTGCCAACGCCGTTGCGAATGCCGTCGGCGTGCGGGTTTCACGCATCCCGCTGACGCCGGACAGGGTCCTTGAGGCCCTGGCAAGGAGGACAGCCTGATGCAATCCTTCGAATACGCAAGCCCGGCCACTCTGAAAGAGGCCCTCTCTCTCCTGGGCAACCAGTGGGGCGAGGCCGACGTGCTCGCGGGCGGCACGGACCTGCTCAGCCTGATGAAGGAGTACGTTCACACCCCGAAACGGGTGGTGAACATTAAGGGCATCAAGGAACTCGGCGGCATCTCGAAAACCGCTCAGGGTCTCCGCATCGGCGCGACGGTCACTCTCGATCAACTGCTGGCGAGTCCAGCCGTCCGCGCGGAGTATCCGTCGCTCGTCACCGCGGCCCAGGGAGTCACCAGCCCGCAGATCCGCAACATGGGGACAGTCGGCGGTGACCTGTGCCAGCGCCCTCGCTGCTGGTACTTCCGCATGGGCATGGGTCTCCTGGCGAAGGGCGGTAGCCTTGTCAAAGAAGGAGACAACCGCTACCACGCTATCTTCAGCGGAGGTCCGGCCTACTTCGTCAGCGCATCGAGCTTCGGCCCGGCACTGGTGGCCCTCGGCGCCAAGGTCAAGCTCGCGTCGGCGTCCGGTGCGCGCGAACTCGAGGCGGAGAAGTTTTTTGTAATGCCGCGAATCGATACCGC
This sequence comes from Bryobacterales bacterium, assembly GCA_016880505.1. Classification (GTDB taxonomy): domain Bacteria; phylum Acidobacteriota; class Terriglobia; order Bryobacterales; family Bryobacteraceae; genus JAEHDI01. The sequence continues at coordinate 4,551 of JAEHDI010000137.1, forward strand.
GCGCGAGACGGCGCTTCAGCCGAACGAGATCCTGACCGAGATCATCGTTCCTGCGGCTATTGGTGTTCGCAACGCCACGTACGAGGTGCGGCAAAAGGAGGCGCTCGATTGGCCTCTGGCCACCGCATCCGTCGCTCTCAAGATGAAGGGGGCGGCAGTGGCAAGCGCGCGGGTCGTCATGGGCCATGTGGCGCCCACACCGTGGGTCGCCGCGCAGGCGGAGCAAATGCTCGCCGGCAAGACCATCGACGAGGGCGTGGCCGAGGAAGCGGCGCAGGCTGCCGTTTCCGGTGCGCAACCGCTGAGCGACAATGGCTACAAGGTCCAGATTGCACGCACCGCCGTGAAGCGGGCGTTGCTCGCGGCGTCGCGGAGGAGGGGATAGCCATGGCAAGCTCCGCTCTCAACGTCATGCAGGAGGAGCGCTGCGCCAACATCCGCTGGAAGGGGCTGTACATCGACCCAGAGGCGGATTCCGCCCTCCAGCGGGGCGACGAGCGCATCTTCTGGTGCGTGAAGACCCAGCTCAACCTCGGACCGGACGGTAAGCTCGTGGACAACTACGAGTGCAACCCCTGCCGCGACTGCTACAAAGCGCTCTGACCTTCTGATTCCTCACAAGACGGGCCGGGGTTGTCCGAAAACTCCGGCCCGCGCTACACTGGGTATAAGCTCACTGAGGAGGCCCTGGGATGAAGTATCTGTCTGGGATTACGTTAGTGTCCTTTCTAGCTGCGTCGCTTTCCGGCGCCGCTCTCCCGAAGAATCAGGCGTACGGCGAGTACGTCGAAGCGCGCACCGCGGATGTCTACACAGGCCCCTGCTTCGCCAACGGCGAAGTCGGTTTCGGCGGGGACATGGCCGTTCTCGGCTGGAAGGTGCAAAAAGGCAACTGGCAGGGCGTCACGCTCGACGGCCTGTCCGTCGTCGCCGCAATTCGCGCCAGCCACACGCTTGGCGATCCGACCCGCACCGCGTATCCGGTCAAGTCGATCCTCATCGTCGATGAGCGCGCTGGTCTCGAGCAGCGGCAGGCCCTGAAGAGTTTCGCCCAACGCCTGGCCGGCGACTTGCTCCAGGACATCGTTCGCGTCGAGTACCGCCCCATCGACTTCAAGTTCGACAACGACAACGTCCACAGCATGAAGGCGCTCGTGACCGCGGGCGAGTTGGCCAGGATCCAGACCCGCGCTATCGGCGAGGGCGATCACATCTGTCATAACGAGGATGTCTACTACTCCCCTTTGACCAAGCTCGACCACGCGATGCCCGCGGTCGCTTCTGCGCACACCTTCCGTGGCACGGGCCTGAACGCGAATTGGAGCAGCCCGGACAAGCGGAGCGCCTTCGTCGGCACATTCAACTTCCAGGAGTAGCCTGCCCGTGAAGGGGACCGGCCCAACTCTGTCCCGAGCGCGGTTTGCGAGCGGAGCCTGTCCCCTTCAGCAAACTTTATACTCGTAGAGTGAGACCTACTCTCCTCGGAGCATGGCTGGCCGTTTCGGCCGCCAC
>JAEHDI010001065.1 GCA_016880505.1 Bryobacterales bacterium
CCCGGCTACGCCATCGAGTACGACGCCATCGACCCGCGCGAGTTGGACCACACGCTCGAAGTGAAGTCGATCCGCGGGCTGTACCTCGCGGGCCAGATCAACGGAACCTCCGGCTACGAGGAAGCCGCCTGCCAGGGAATCATCGCGGGTTTGAACGCTGCGTGTCGCCTCGGAGGAATGGAACCGCTCGTCATCGGGCGCAATGAGGGATACACCGGAATCCTCATCGACGACCTGATCACGAAGGGTGCCGAGGAGCCCTACCGGATGTTCACTTCACGCGCGGAGTTCCGGCTTCACCTTCGCATCGACAACGCCGACGAGCGGCTCACGCCGGCCGGCCGCCGCGTCGGGCTGGTCACTGAGGAACGCTGGCGGCTCTACATCCGGAAACAGGAGCACAAACAGCGGCTGCTGCCGTTGCTGGAACAAACGCGCGTATCAACGGACATCCTGCCCGATGTCAACCTGCCGTCCGGGGACCGCCCCACACTGGCTCAATGGCTGAAGCGTCCCGAAGCTCGCATCGGCGCGCTCGCGGGATGGATTGCCGGCATCCTTGGTGAGCCGCCGGTGCGCGGAGTTCTCACGACGCTCGAAACCGAAATCAAGTACGACGGCTACATGGTCCAGCAGGAGCGGCAAATCGAGCGGCTCAAGAACGCCGAGGGCCGCCGTATCCCTGACACCTTCACGTACCACAATGTGCCGGGTCTCTCGCTCGAGGTTCGTGACAAGCTCCAGCGAGTCCGGCCGGCCACGCTCGGCCAAGCAGGCCGGATTCCCGGCGTTACCCCAGCCGCCATCGCCGTCCTGGATGTATACTTGACCCTTGCGCGCGAAAACGCGTCATAATTGGCGCATTTTTGTGCGTTTTGGGAGCATTTTGTGACCCGTTTTCGCACGCTCCTGGACGAAAACCTTTCCGGAATCTGCACGCTGACCGACGCCCAGATCGAGCACCGTGAAGGCCACTTCAAGCTTCTAAGTCATTGGAATCAAAGGATTAACCTAACGTCGATTCGAGATTTCGACACCGCCGTCCTCCGCCACTACTGCGAATCGCTCTTTTTCGCCGCCCGCCTGCCTAAGTCCTTTGTTTCCATCGCCGACATCGGCTCCGGCGCCGGTTTTCCCGGCATTCCGATCGCCGTTCTGCGCCCCGACTGCCGGGTCACGCTCATCGAATCCGTTCAAAAGAAAGCACTTTTCCTTCGTGAGGCGACGCGGGGGTGGGAGAATGTGCGGGTCGTCGCCCGGCGAGCCGAGGACGTCGAGGAGCGGTTCGATCTGATCGTGGCACGGGCGGTTTCCCCGAAAGAGGTCGTACGGCTTGTGCCGAGGCTGGCACCGGCCGTGGGGTTGCTGGCCGGAGAAGATGATCGCGCTAATCTATTGAAAATAAAAGATATAGTCTGGTATCCTTCTGAGAAGTCGCCGTGGGGAGAGCGTCGAGTGATTCTGATCGGACACCACGTTCCACGTGGAACTTGAATGTGTTCGGAAATGGGATTGCTTCGTTCGGTCTATGTCTGGGCGTTCCACGTGAAACACCAGCCGTGTTA
>JAEHDI010001066.1 GCA_016880505.1 Bryobacterales bacterium
CAAAGCGGTCGATGCTGAGTTCCTGCGTGCCGGCGAGTTCCTTGATCCAGATGGTGCGCGCCAGGTAGGCGTATCCTGCGAGATCGTCGGGAGACTCCCGAATCATTGCCTGAAAGTTCTCCGCGGCACGCTCGTACTCCATGTTGTAAAGATCGCGCACACCCTGCTGGATTCGCGCAACTTCCTCCGGCGGGAACGGGCTGTTTTGAGCCGGAGCAGACATCAAGCCCAACAAAAGATAGCCCACGAAGACGAAGTACTCCGGTTTCACTTGATTCCCGCCGGCAGGGTCACTACCATCCTCGTGCCCCTCCCCTCCGCAACCGGACTTTCGACGATGATCTCCCCGCCAAGGTGGCGGACGTTCTTCCGGACAATCGCCAGGCCGAGTCCCGTTCCTCGCTGCTTGGTGGTGAAGAACGCCTCGAAGATCTTCTCGTGAATCGCTTCCGGGATTCCAGGCCCTTGGTCGGTAACCGCCAGAACGATCTTTCCGCCGGGCACCCCTTCCGCCTCGAGGCGAATCTCACCGTTCTCACCCATTGCTTGCACGGCATTCAGGGCGAGGTTTAGCACAACCTGTTTGATGATCTCAGGACTGCTGCCCCGTAACCACAACTTGGGCTCTATCTTTGTCGCAACACGCAACTGGCCGCCCGAGTACTGTCGCTCCAGCATCTGGCCCATGGTTTCTAACAACTCGGAAAGGTTGACGTCCCGGGTTTGTTCGGGAACCGGCCGTGAGAAATCCAGCACCTGGAGGACGGAACGGTTGAGCCGGTCCGTCTCTCCGATCATGTAGCCGAGGTCGCGATCGTATTTTTCTCTGACCTCGCTGTCCTCACGCATCAACTGCGCCAGCGTTCGGACAGAGCTCAGGGGGTTCTTGATCTCGTGCGCAATCGTCGCCGCGACCTTGCCGAGGCTGGCCAGATGCTCTTGACGGGCGAGTGCCCTCTCGAGTCCGATCTTCTCCTCGATCAAACGGCACGTTTCGATGGAATGGGAAATCTGCCGGCTCATCCCCAGCAGAATTGCCTCGTTTTCATCGAGATAGAGTCGTGGGGACGTATCCAGCAAAAGTATCCCTAACAGGCCACCCTCGTAGCGAAGGGGAAAGAGGTAGTTGAAGCCACAGTCAGTGAGAAACCTCCTCATTTCGGCGCTTGCGGTGCGATCTTTGTGATACACATCTGCACCCAGGCTCTGGACGAGGTCCTTCACGACGCCGAGTTGCTCACCGCAACCGCCTGCAGTTTCCATCCCGTATTCGCCGCGCATCGGCGGCTCCCCGACGGTTGCTAATACGACCCGCCGCAAATCGAAAGTGCGTCCGACCTCTTCCGCGATGTACTGGAGTCGTTTTCGGAGATCCAGTATCCGGGCCGCTTCTTCGATCAGCCGCTTGCTGAAGTCCGCGTAAAGCTTTGTCCGCTTGGAGAAGAAGCGGGTCATCCAACCGTAAAGGGGCAGCCAGATCAACGTCGCAGCGATGATGAGGACCACTTCGACGATCTTTTCGTCGAATCCATACGTTTCTCTCACGTACATCGCCACTGCCCGGATCGCGAGCAAGTAGACGGCGAACACGATCCCGAGTTTTAGTGCAAAAACGATACGCTGGCCAATGATCAGTCCAAAGAGGTTGTACCGGTAGACGTAACGGGCGAAGACCGCGGTGGGCAGGAGCGACGCGAGCACCACCGAGGAGGAATCCGGACCGAAAGCCGCTGCCGCCAACAGGATCAGCGAGAGGGCTGCGGCAAAGAGGTTGAAAAAACGCCGCTCGTGGATTTCGGCTCCGCCACGCGACGCCCGGATGCACAGGGCAACGGTCCACACGAGCGTGAGGACGACCCAAAGACGGTAGATCTCATGGTGTCCGCTTCGCTCCAGCCACCACGCCGCGGGGGTAAGCGCATAGACCGGGGCAGCCAGCCAGTTGGTCAGCCCGGCCCATGCGACGCCGGCATGAACCACCAACGCCAGGGCGGCCACGAGTACCGCCACGCCGAGACCCAGCAATACCGAGTTTTCCGACTCCTGCTCCGTAAGAGTCCGATGGAGAAGCGATCCCGCACGAGAGCCATGCCAAAGTCCGACAGCTAGGAGTGCGGCGAGAACCAGCCTGTCCGCGGTGGCGCTGCTCCGCTTCTGTATGACGACGGCTGCCAGAAAGAAATGCAGAGCAGCGCCAACGGCAAACAAAACCAACCACGGCACATCAGAAGGCGGCTGCACTGGTTCCCTCCGTAGCTTGCACCGGCAGAGTTACGGTGAAATGGGTCCCCTCTCCGGCCCGGCTTTCCACGTCGATCCGCCCGTTGTGCGCCCTGGCAATCTGCTGGCAGATGGGCAGACCCAGATCGGTGCCCACTCGTCCCCCTTGGGTTGCGAAACCCGGATCGAAGACGCTGTCGATGTTTTCCGGCGCAATTCCGCAGCCGTTGTCGGAGATTTGGATTTTCAGCGTGTCGCCGGCGGTCCACGTGCGGACACGAATCACTCCCGGACGGCCGGCTTGGTCGATGGCCCGCTTCGAATTCAGCAACAGGTTCATGAAGAGCTGGTTGAGGTCGCGAGGCGCGCAGTCAATTTCCGGAAGCTCGCCGAATTCGGTTTCCACTCGAACGCCTTCGCCAAATTCGTAACGCAGCAAGTGTAGCGTGTCCTCGATCCCGGAATGTACGCTCGTCCGCTGGACGTCCGCCCTGTCCAGTTGGGCGAACCGCCGCAGGTTCGTCACGACGGCGTCAATGCGGCCGCACGCTGATTGCGACTGGGCAGTCACGGCAGCCAGAGCTTCCAATGCGCCCCGAACTTCTTCCGAGGTCTCCGCCGGCTGGTGTCCGCACCAATCCTGTATCCTCGCGGCCGCCCGCCGGATTGTGTCGACGCTGCTCAGAAGCGCTCCGAGTGGATTGTTGATCTCGTGCGCCACCGCCGCCACCAGCCGGCCGAGCGAGGCTAACTTCTCTGCGTGTACGCGGGCGGTTTGCGAAGCGGCAAGCTCTCTCAAAAGCCTCTTCTTTTCGATGGCTCCGGCAACAACCAGCCGCAGCTCTTCGACGTCGAACGGTTTCGAGATGTAGTCGTGCGCGCCCGCACGCAATGCTTCGATGGCGATTCGCTCAGAGCCGTACGCGGTAATCAGCACGACCAGGGGAGGCTCGCGCTGCTCGTTGAGCCGGCGAAGCAGGGTCAGGCCGTCGATGCCCGGCATGTTGATGTCGGAGACCACGACGTCCGGTTGAAACTGCTGAATGGCCGTAAGCGCAATTATGCCGTCTGCTGCTTCCTCGATGCTGTAGCCCTGATGGGTCAAGGCGCGGGTGATGCCGTAGCGGGCGGCCTCCTCGTCGTCGATGACCAGGACCTTCGGCTGCTGTGTCAAAAGCACGCCTCTCTAAGAGCGCGCGCCGGCGCCTCGCTCAAGTTCCGCTTCGGTAAGGCGGGGGAGCCGTACACTCACGGTGGTCCCTCTGCCTTCCTCGCTCTCGATCAGGATATCACCCCGATGTTCCCTGACAATCTGGCGTGCGCTGAACAGGCTCCAGTTACCCGTCGACACGCGGCCTCCGGTAATCTTGAAGCCGGGGTCAAAAACCGTCGCCAGTTCGCCAGGGCTGAGGCCGCGTCCGTTGTCGCGAACACAGACCTCGACGTGGAGGTCGGCCTCTCTGGTCGAGACGCGGATTCGGCCGTCGCCGTTGACGGTCGCCTGCATGGCGTTATGGAGGATGCTGGAGAGCACGGCGCTCAACTGCTGAGGCCGACAAAGGAGCGGCGGTATCGGTTGAAGGTCAAGTTCCAGCTGAATCGAACTGCGAATCTCGTGCTCCTGCAGGGCGACGACGTCATTGACTAGCGCGTTGATATCCGCCGGCCGGATGTCGGCATTGTCGAGGTTGGTGAAGCGCTGGAGGCGGCCGACAGTCTGTTGAAGCCGGGCAGCCGAATCATAGATGGACCGTCGAAGGTCGGCCTGAAGCAGGACAAGCCGCTGCTGGTCCTCTCCTTGCGTCGTGGCCTGCCGGGCGCCGAGCAACAGAAGTGTGTCGACGGCGCTCCGCAAAGCACCCACCGGATTATTGAGTTCGTGACTGATCGCGGCGGCCAGGCGGCCCAGAGAAGCGGCGTTCTCCGAAAGGAGAAGGTGGGACTGCGCCCGGCACAGGCTTTCGGAACTCGCCAGTGCCTCCTGGTGCGCCCGATAGTTAGCGAGGCGCTCGGAATACAGCAGCGCGGAGAGCGCGGTGCTGAGGAACGTAATCATCAGGATGAAAATGCTGTGGGTCCCGTCACGGTCGATGACCGTGAGGAAGCCCCAACGCACCGCCAATGGGCCCGCTACGACGTAATATGCCCACATTGCCAAGCCGAGACTGAGCGTGTGCCAGGGAAGCAAAGGAAGTGCTCCGACTCCGACCAGCAGCACGCTGGTCACCTGCCCTGAGATGTAGTGGTCGGCCGTCACGCCGAGGTCGAAGAGAAGCAGGGAACTCGTGATCAGAACGATTCCAGTGGCGAAGCCCGAGAGCCAACCTGCAAGGCGGTACGGAAAACCGCGCCTCTGCGGCCGCACCACCAGATGCGTCAGGGCGCCGACGCACATTACCGCGACGGACTGCCAGATGCGGGGCTCCCAGGTGGATATCTCCGGCGTCACAAAATACTGGGCGGCCAGCATGAATAGCGGCGCGAACATCTCGACGATGGCGACGACCTGAAGCCCCTGGCGGCTCAGCTTTTCGATCCGAAGCCGAAAGCCATCTTCCTCCTCCGCTTTCCCAGGAAGGAGATAAGCCAGAACGCGCTGGTACAGTTCGGGCATCCCGTATCTACAGATTATGACGCACCGGCTCGCGGAGGGAGTTGTGCTACACTACCGCATCAGACGATTCCGGTCGTCGCCGCCGGCGAGTGGGCTTCCTCATGCGTAAGATCAGGCAAATCTGGCGCAGCGCGTTCGATGTGAGGGAAGGCGAGCGTCTGCGGACGCTCTTCATGTCCCTCTACCTTCTGGCTGTCCTGTTCGCCTACTACATTGTCAAACCCGTATCGCGAGCAATGTTCGTCGATCATTTTGACATCGACCGACTGCCCTATTTGTACATTCTGATCGCCATCGTCGGGGGTCTGCTTGCCACTCTGTACACGAGAGTTGCGGTGAGGGCATCGCTGAACGCCGCGGTAGCGTGGGCGACTGGGATCTCGATCGTCAGCTTAGTCGGCTTGTGGTGGCTGGTTCAACTGAAGTTGCCGTGGATGCTTTATGTATTCAACATCTGGACGAGCCTTTTCGGGGTGGTGCTTGTTTCACAGGGTTGGCTGGTAGCGGCAAACGTCTTTAATACACGTGAGGCGAAGCGCCTTTACGGTCTGGTTGGTTTAGGCGCGGTGCTGGGGGCCTGGTTCGGCAGCGCCTTCACGAAGTTCACCGTGAAGCTGGTCGGAGTGGAGAACCTGCTGCTTGCCTGCGCCGCGCTGGTGATCGTGTCTTACGTGCTGTACCGGCTGACGGTTGCGCAGAAGAGAATCTCTATAGCCGGCGCCAAGGCGGCCCAGGTCGAGGAAGCCCGTTTCACGTCTCGGGACATCATTAAGGATATCGGCCGGAACCGGCACCTCCAGGTGATCACAGCGATCATCACGATCACGTTCATCGTCGATGTGATCGTTGAGTACCAGTTGCAGGCGGCCGGCAAGCTCGTCTACAAGGGGGCGGAGGCTTACTCCGCGTTCTTGAGTACGTACTACTTCTACCAGAACGTAGCAACGTTCGTGCTGCAGCTCTTCTTCACCGGAGCGCTGGTGCGCAAGCTCGGAGTTGGCGGAACGCTTCAATTGATGCCGGTTACGATCGCTGGGGCTTCCGCCGTTTCCGCGCTGTGGCCGGGGACGCAAACGGCACAGGTCGCCAGGCTTGTCGAGGCAACGGACCGTTACACCTTCAACCGCACGGGCATGGAGTTGCTCTATCTGCCGCTGCCGGTGGAACTTCGGAACCGGACGAAGGCATTCGTGGACATATTCGTCGACCGCATGGGGCGGGGTCTCGGCGGTATGCTCCTGATTGCGCTGACATGGGTGGGTCTCACGGACCTCGCAAGGCTACCCTGGGTCGTGATTGTCTTCTGTGGTGTTTGGGTCTTGTTGTCAATTCGGGCGCAACACGAGTACGTGCGAACGGTCCGCCGGCGACTGGAGGCAAGGCGGTTTGACCTGGAAAGCGCTCGAGTTACGGTCGGCGATCCGGCGACATTGCGTTTGTTGGAGCAAGCGGCCCGTGGCGGCAACGTGAGGCAGGCATGCTACGCGCTGTCGGTATTGGGGGAAGCGCCGGGCTACGAGATCAGGCCCCTGCTTTCTGAACTTGTGGAGAGCACGCTGCCGGAAGTGCGGAGTGAGGTGTATCGTCTGGCCCGGTCCGCCAGGTTCGACGGACTCATGGGGTGGGCTCAGGCGGAATTGCCTACCGCCAAACACGCTGGCGTGAGGGACTCGGCGGTACGCTATCTTCTGGCGGTCTCACCCGAACGAACGTCGACAGCCCGAGAATTCTTGAACAGCGACAACCTCCGGCTGGCCGAGAGCACTCTGGCGGCGATTGGGGAAAACGCGGGCGAATTTCGCGAGGTAGTGACGCACGAATGGTGCGCCCGAGGGATTACCGATCCCGATCCAGAGCGCCGGCGTCTGGCCGCGATCGCGATCGGTGTGTGCGGCGAGGACGGACGGGAGTTCCTGCGACCATTAATCGACGATCCAGCGCCATCCGTCGCAGCGGCCGCTTTCCGCACCGCCGGATCCCTTCAGAATCGTTCCTACCTGCATGATATTGTTCCGAAGCTGGCCGACCCGCGACTGCGCGGTGCGGCGATCGAGGCGCTCGCCGCTTACGGAACACGCATCGTCGGTACCCTGAGCGACCTTCTCGAAGACGATCACGTTTCCCCTGCGATCCGGAAGCAGATCCCGCGAGTGCTTCGGGCGATCCAAGATCAGCGGAGTGTGGATGTGCTGATTCGCTCGATCAATCAGCCCAACCTCGCGGTGCGGGCCGCCGTGCTGAAGGCTTTGAACCGGCTCAGAGCATCGGCGCCCAGTCTTAACTACGGCGACGTTTTCGTCACTAAACAGATCCTCAACGAGGCACGGCTGTACTTCGAACTAAGTGCCGCATTAGCGCCGTTTCGCGGTCACAAGGGCCCGCGTACTGCCGCCGGCTTGCTGGCTGTCAGTATCGAAGAGCGGCTCAACCAGACCCTGGAGAGGCTATTCCGGCTGCTTGGTCTCCGGTATCCTCCCAAAGAGATGTACGCGGCGTATCTCGCGCTCAACAGCCGGAAACGCGAGCAATATGCCGCCGCTCTGGAATTCCTGGATAACGTCCTGGACCGTGAACTGAAACGGATCTTGCTGCCCCTCCTCGACGATGGCGGTCAACTTATGGAGAGGGGCAGAGAATTGTTTGGCGTCGAGATACGAACACCGGAAGAGGCGATTCGGGAACTGATTCGCTCTCGCGATTCATGGCTGGTGGTCTGTGCGATGGCCGCCGCCGGCGAATTGCGCATGCGCGGTCTTGCCGCGGAGATCACCGAAGCGGCGAAAGGCGCGGGAGCCGAAGTCTGTCAGGTCGCCCAGGCGGCCCAGTTCGCGCTGGCCTGAAGGAGAGCCAACGATGGCGGAACTCAATATCGTCGAGAAAGTCATTGCACTCGAGGCAGTGGAACTGCTCCAGAGCCTGACACCGGAACAGTTGTCACGCATCGCGGCGATCGCCAAAGAAGTCCAGTACCTACCCGACAAGGTGATCCTCCAGAACGAGCAGCCAATGGACGCCTTGTACGTGATTCTTGACGGGGCGGTGGAATTGAGCCGGGCCGGACAGCGGCTGCACGTGGCCCGTCAGAACGAGGTGCTCGGCGCGTGGGCTTTGTTCGACGAGGAGCCGATGCCGGTGATTGCCCGGACTCTCGAAGACACGAAACTACTCCGGATCGGGCGGGATGACTTCTATGACTTACTGTCCGACAACCTGGAGATCGCGGCCTCGATCTTCTCCACTCTCGTCAAGCGTTTCCGCAAACTGATTGAGCCATAATGGTATACAGGAGCCAGGCCTGAATGCCCGAAGGAAACGAACCGGCGCACAGGACCCCGGAGGGCCGGTTGCGCACGGAACTCGACGAGGCCAACCGGCGGGTGGCGGAACTATACAAATTGGCCTCGTTGGGCAGACTGCTGGCAAGTGTCGTTCACGAGATCAACACGCCCATAAGTTCGATTTTTACGAACAACGAGGTGGTCCTGCGCTCGCTCGAGAAACTTCGTGCACTTCTGGCAAAACCGGGCAACGCCGTTTCCGACCCGAAGGTTTCGGAGATCGTGGAAACCATCCAGAGCGTTTCACTGGTGGACAAGATTGCGTGCGAGCGTATCTCGTCGGTGATTCGTAGCCTGAGGACGTTTTCGCGGGTAGACGAGTCAGACCTGCGAAAGGTCGACCTGCATGAGATCCTCCGAGATTCACTCAAGCTGGGTAGCTGTGAATTTCGCCGGCGCGTCCAGGTGGAGACGGAATTCGGCGAACTTCCCCTTGTGGAGTGTTATCCGCATTTGCTGAACCAGGTATTTATCAACCTTCTCATCAACGCCGGACAGGCCATCGAAGGGGAGGGTAAGGTAACGGTTAAGACAAGCATGGAGGGAGATCAGGTCCACGTGGCGATTGCCGACACGGGCTGCGGGATCAAACCGGAAGACAGGCCCAAGATTTTCGCACCCGGTTTCACGACGAAACCACTGGGGGTCGGCACGGGGCTTGGTCTGGCGATTTCTAGAAAGATCGTAGTGGAGACACACGGCGGCTCGATCGATTTCGAGACCCAGGAGGGCGTTGGTACGACCTTCCACGTCAGAATACCAGTCCGCCGGCGGGAAACGGGCGGCAGCTAAGATTCCAGGAGCGCACGCAGTGCAGACAAACGCAAAACCGTCCGTAATGATTGTCGACGACGAAGACATGGTCATTACCAGCCTTCGGGCCTATCTTCGCCTCGAGACAGATTATAACGTCGAGGGCTTCACTGACCCCGAGGATGCCGTGAAGAGTCTTGAGGCCAACCAGGTCGAGGTTGTGGTCACAGACTACCTCATGCCGAAGATGAATGGCATTCAGTTGCTGGCTCACGCGAAACAGCTTCAGCCGGAGGCGACGCGCATCCTGCTCACCGGTCACGCCGACAAGCAAAGCGCGATTCAGGCGATCAACGACGTCGGCTTGTACCAGTATCTCGAGAAGCCCTGGGAGAACGCTCAGCTTCTACTGGTGATTCAGAACGGTATTGAGCGGACCCAGCTTCTGCGGAGCCTCGAGTCGAAAATCTCGGAGCTCGACATGGCCCACTCCAATCTGAAGGACGTGCAATCCCGTCTGCTGCGTGCATTCATGTAGCGGATGCGCCCTTCACGCCATGGTTTTGCGATTCCTGTTGTTTATGGTCCCGGTCTTCTCCGCCATAGGACAGGAGTGGCCCTATTACGGCGGCGACTCCGGCGGGACGAAGTATTCGCCGCTGAAACAGATCAACCGATCGAACGTGGGCCGGTTGAAGGTCGCGTGGACGTATCATACAGGCGACATCAGCGATGGCAAAAAATGGCCGGTAAAGAGCGCCTTTGAGGCGACGCCGCTCGTGACCGACGGCGTCCTGTACTTCACGACGCCGTTCTGCCGTTTGATTGCGCTGGATGCGGAAACAGGGCGGGAAATCTGGAAGTTCGATCCGGGACTGGACAAAGAGCAGCCGTACAACCTGTTCATCAACCGCGGAGCGGCACTCTGGACAGATGGCAAAGACAAGCGCCTTTTCTTTGGAACGCTCGACGGGAGGTTTTTCGCAATTGATGCGCGCACCGGACGCCCCGTGGAGACCTTCGGCGGAAAAGGGTGGATCGACCTCCGCAAGGGCGTTGCCGACGACTTCCCGGATCGCGGTTACGGTTTGACTTCGCCGCCGGCAATCTACAAGAACCTTGTCATCTGCGGATCGCTGACGGCGGACGGTGAAGCGCGCGGGCCTAGCGGTGACGTGCGAGCGTTCGATGCGAATACCGGTGCCCTGGCATGGCGATTCCATGTAGTGCCTCGGCCAGGAGAGTACGGCCACGATACATGGGATGGCGAGTCCTGGAAAGACCGCGGGGCGGTGAATGCCTGGTCGATCCTGAGCGTGGACGAAGAGCACGGAATCGTCTATCTGCCTCTTACGTCGCCATCGACCGACTTTTTTGGAGGAGATCGAAAAGGCGCCAATCTTTTCGGAGATTCTCTGGTTGCGCTCGACGCCGCGACGGGCAAGCGTCTATGGCATTTCCAGACCGTGCACCACAACATCTGGGATTACGATCTGCCGGCCCAGCCAACGCTGGTTTCGGTCCGGCGCAACGGCAAAGATGTGGCGGCGGTCGCTCAGGTAACGAAGACCGGCTTCGCTTTCGTCTTTGACCGGGTCACAGGCAAGCCACTGTTTGAGATCGAGGAACGAGACGTCCCGGCGAGCGAGACGCCCGGCGAGCAGGCATGGCCTACGCAGCCGCATCCGCTCAAACCGCCTCCGTTCGCAAGGCAAAGCATGAGACCGGACGAATTGACCGACATCACACCGGAGTCGAAAGCATACTGCGCCGGTTTGATGGAGGGCGCGGCGTTCGGGGGCTTATACACACCGATCGGGCTGAAGCCGACGATCTTGTTTCCCGGCACCAACGGAGGCGCGAATTGGGGTGGTGCATCTTTTGATCCGGAAACCCGGACGTTGTACGTCAATTCGATGGATGCCGGCATGCTCTACCAGATGGTCAAGCGACCTGAGGGTTCGGAGATCCCGTATCGCCCGCGCGGCTTCGGCACGCCAAGTTCACGTTTCTGGGACCAGACACGATACCCGTGCCAGAAGCCGCCGTGGGGACACTTGACCGCCATCGATCTGGACAAGGGCGAATTCCGGTGGCGCACGGTGTTGGGAGTGGTCGATGTATTGCTCGCAAAAGGCCTTCCACCGACGGGCACAGCGAACATCGGCGGGTCGATCGTGACGGCGGGCGGATTGGTCTTTATCGGCGCGACGGACGACCGTCGTTTCCGCGCATTCGATAAAGGTAGCGGGAAAGAACTGTTGTCGGTGATGCTACCGGCCAGCGGGCACGCCACTCCGATGACGTTTCTCGGAAAAAAGACTGGCAAGCAGTACGTGGTAATTGCGGCTGGGGGAGGCAACAAATACAACGACGATTTTTCGGATGCCTTGGTGGCGTTCTCATTGCCATAGCGCTTTGGGCTGGCGGGGAGGACGCCATTCCGTTCAGCCACAGGCGGCACGCTTCACTGCGCCTCCCATGCGCCAATTGCCACCCGGGAGCACAGAAGACCGAGCGGGCGGGCTATCCGGGCGTATCGTATTGCATGGTGTGCCACCAGTCGGTGAAACGGGAGGCTCCCGCAATCGAAAGGCTGGCCGCGTTGGCGGCGGATGCAAAGCCCTTTCCGACCGGCAAGGTACGGCGACTGCCGGACTTCATCTTCTTCAGTCACGCGCGGCACGCCACGGGGGGCGTCACGTGCGTGCCGTGTCACGGAAGTGTGCTTGAGCAGGATACCCGGCCGGAGCAAGGCCCGCGTACGATGAAGGCTTGTGTGGATTGTCATCGGAAACACGAAGCGACGGTGGCTTGCACCGCCTGTCATGAATTGAATCAATAGGAGACCGTTGTGAGCAGCATCTGGAAGTCAGTTTGTACTATTCTTCTTCTCTGCTTTTCCGCAGGGAGCGGGTTGTCAGCCCCAAAGGGAACATCCTCAACCCAACCGAAACTCGTGGTGTTGATTGTCATCGACCAGTTTCGCTACGACTACCTGGCCCGTTTTCGAACCGAGTACACGGGCGGTTTTGACCGGTTGATGAAAACGGGCGCTTTTTTCTCGAACGCATATTACCAGCATTTCCCCACCGTGACGGCGGTCGGTCACTCAACGGTGCTCACCGGAGCCACTCCTTCCGTCAGCGGGATCGTCAACAACGAGTGGTTCGATCGTGAAACCGGAATGCGGGTGACCAGCGTTTCGGATCCGAAGCTGAAATTGCTGGGCGGCAGCGGAGGTGCAGGGGCTTCGCCACATCGCCTGATGGTCAGCACGATCGGCGATGAATTGAAGATGTCCGGCAAGAGTCAGACAAAAATCATCGGGGTTTCGTACAAGGACCGCGCGGCAATTCTGCCATCCGGCCATATGGCGGACGGCGCCTTCTGGTTCGACGACAAAACGGGCAGCTTCGTCAGCAGCACATTCTACTTCGAGGACCTACCGGCATGGGTGAAGGAATTTAATGCAGCAGGACGCTCCAAACAGTTCTCAAACCGTGAGTGGAAGTCGCTCTCGCACGCCGCAAACGGCAATGGCAAAGTGTTGAAGAGGCTACCTGAGTCCGGCAGTCCAGATTACTTCGACGCCCTCGAGAGCAGCCCGTTTGGAAACGAGCTCCTGGCGGCATTCGCCCAGCGAGCCATAGAAGCGGAGAAACTGGGGACTCGCGGTGCGACCGATCTGCTGACGATCAGCTTTTCCTCGAACGATCACCTCGGCCACGAGGTCGGCCCGGACTCAGTCGAGGTGCATGAGATGTGTCTTCAGACAGACCGTGTAATCGGAGATTTCTTCCAGTTCCTGGATGACAAGATTGGCTTGAACAATGTCCTGGTTGTTCTGACAGGCGATCATGGCGTTGCTCCTCTGCCGGAGACGATGGCCGCACGGAAGATGCCGGGCGGGCGGATCTCCGATAAGGTCGCCTTGAACGCGGTGCAGACTGCTTTGACGGCACGATTCGGCGAGGGCGATTGGATCCGGTTCGGCTCGTACGGCACGTTCTACTTCAACAGTGACCTCATCCGCCAGAAGAACCTTAAGGCGAAGGAGGTTCACGACACCGCCGCTGAGGCGCTCTTGAAGATCCCGCAGGTTTTCCGTGTCTACACTCGCGAGCAGTTGGTCGCAGGCGAGGTTCTTCTCGACCAAGTCGGGAGGCGGGTGGTGAACGGGTTTCACGCGGCACGGGGCGGCGACGTCATCGCCCTGCTAGATCCCTACTGGATGTTCTCTGGGCACGGGACAACGCACGGGAGCGCTTTCCACTACGACAGTCACGTCCC
>JAEHDI010001067.1 GCA_016880505.1 Bryobacterales bacterium
CCTTATCGATCTCCAGCACATACGACCGCACGGCGCGGGCGAGAGTGTCGAACTCGAACGGCAGCACAGGCGCATCGGCCAGCCGTGCAACTGCAGTTGCCATCATCTGCGCCATTGCCTTTCCATATACAAACTGCCCGTCCGAAAAGCGAGAGTACCAGGCGAAGGAATCGTAGATGGAGTGATAGATGCCGCCTCCGCTATCTCCACTGATGGTGAGGTTTACGCTGGCGACGCCGGCATGATGAACGAAGGCAACGTAGTCCGAACCGGCTCCGAGAGAACCCAGCCGGAACTCCGGCTTCTCCTCGGGCTTGTCCTTCGAGGGCTTCGGCGTGGCGGCCTCGAGCAGGCTCACCTTCGCCACCGGATCGGGGACGTCGCGGGCCACCTGGCGGATGAACATGTCGAGCGTCGGTGAGGCGCCGCCTGTCAGCCGCCCCTTGCCCGTACTGTCCGTGTTCAGATAGGCGACCGCCTTCGCCTCGACTTCCTCCATGTGCTTCTCAACCCACTCGGTCGAACCGATCAGGCCGAACTCCTCCGCGTCCCAGAGCGCCAGTACCAGTGTCCGTTTCGGCTTCCAGCCGCCCTTAACAAGCTCTGCCGCTGCCCGGGCCGTTTCGAGTAGCACTGCTGCGCCGCTCGCAGGGTCATCAGCGCCGTTCACCCACGCGTCATGGTGGTTACCGTAGACCACCCACTCATCCGGAAACTCGCTGCCGGCGATGGTCGCGACAACGTTGTACACCGGCCGGATCTCCATGTCGGTCCGCACCTCAAGCCGCGCCGCCGCCGGACCGGGTCCGATGTGATACGTCAGAGGCAGCGCTCCCCGCCAGTTCTCCGGAGCCACGGGCCCGCCAAGGTTCCGCAGCAGCGGCTCGGCGTCGGCGTACGAAATCGGGAGCACCGGGATTTTCATGAGGGTCTTGGCCTCGTCAGGTGACAGCCGCCGGGAGCCGGGTTCCGAGGCCCAACCCGGCGAAAGCGGGTCGCCGACGTACAACGGCATATCCATCACGCTGCCGCGCTGCGCCCCTTGCGGAGGCCGAAAAGCGCCTTTCGGATATACGTCCCCTTGATAGAAGCCGTCGTCCCTGGCATCCGAGTAGATCAGGCAACCCACCGCCCCGTGCTCGGCCGCCACCTTGGGCTTCGTGCCGCGCCAGCTTCCGCCGTAGCGGGCCATCACAATCTTCCCGCGAACATCGATCCCGAGCTGTTTGAGGTATTCGTAATCCTCCGGGATCCCGTAGTTGACATAGACAAGAGGCGCGGTGACGACTCCCGATCCGGAGTAAGCGTTGTAGGTCGGCAATTGACCGGCATCGCCGGAGTCCGGATCCTCGGAGATCGCCGGTTCGGCCAGCTTCGCGGTGTACCGCTCCGGCTCCACCATTTCGAGCGACCGCTTCACGGGGTATGGCAGGAGCGCCTCGAAGACCTCAATCCGGGCGTCGAGTCCCCAGCTCTTCATGAGCCCGAGTGCGTATTCCGCGACGGCCTTCGAGCCAAGGGAGCCGGCGTGATGCGGCTCGGCAGACATCCGGCGGACGTACTCGCGAAGACGTTCGGAAGACGGTACTGCGCGAAGCCTTGACTCGAGATCCCGGCGAG
>JAEHDI010001068.1 GCA_016880505.1 Bryobacterales bacterium
CAGACTGCCGTACGAGCAGAAGCTACGGGCGCATCCCAGGGCCGGGAAGCCCGACCAAGAATCTAAGTAGCTTTGCAGCAATCTGTTGCGACGGAGAAACTACGGGTTGGCTCGGTTCGTCAAGGGGGAATCCGGATCAGTTCCTGCGCTGCAAGTCCGGTCCAGAATGCCGGGGCGGAGACGCCTGGTCGCCCCTCCGGTGACCACCGGGCACCAGCCAGCTGCTTCCGTGATCAACCCCTGACGGCCAATTGATGGTGGGCTGCGCTTGGCCGGCTCCGCAGGCTAGACTCCGCGCGAGCAGCCGGCTGATCACCGGCGCGCGATCCGGGGCTCGATCGGTTCACCTGCCGGTCGCGGCCTCGGGTCGGCCCGCAGCCAGGTGAGCACCCGAACCTACCTCTTCGCCCGCGTCTGGAGCGGGTTCCCCGCAGACTTCCCCGCGGAGTTGTTCGACAACGTGGAAGACGCTTCGCTCTTGGATGTACTTCACGGGCTCGCCGCGCAGAGCTTCCCAGAGGGCAAGTCGATCTCGCCGACGGACCCGAAGCTCGGGTGGGTCCGGGTCGCCCTCGATCGATCGTCATCCATGCCCGTCGCCATCTCCGAGACGGACAGCCTCCGCGTCCGCGCCTCGATCATCGTCGGGATTAGCTCTCGTGGCGCCAGCGCCGTTCCCACTTGGTCTGTGTTCCATGCCGAGGAGCCCGGGGAGAATGTCGAGCACATCATCGCAGTGCTGCCGACGAAGGTCCGGCCTTCGTGCCCGGTTCGATTCCGTGCGGTCTCCCAGAACTCGATTCCTCCCACGCAGTGGCTGCTTCTCGAACGCGACTTGCAGCAGTTCGATTCGGTTCCCCGGAACCTGGCGGGCGTTGATGCAATCATCGGGTGGAAGAGTCACCCCCTGAAACTGCTGCGAGAGGAGGCGCTGCGGCTCTCGAACATCCTCAAGACCGTCTCCCCGGTGGCGCCCAATCGCGATCGCCAGGCGCCGGCCAAGGAGGCGACGGCCGTTGCCGCGACTCGCGGGCACTTCTCGGTCTCGGATCTCGCAACTCGACACAAGGTAAACGCGGAGGCGCTCCGCAAGCGGCTGGATCGGTGGCGATCCGGTCAGCCCGATGGGGCGTTCATCGAAAACTCTGAGGCCAAGTCGCGCGAGGCGAAGTACCTCTATTCGGAGCAGGCCGTCATGCCGGTTATCGAATCGATGAAATCGACGTCCGGCACCGCGTCCGGCGAGCGTCCGGCACCCTGAATTCCAGCGCCGTAAGTCTGGTCCTCTGATCGGCTTCCTGAGCCGGCCCGCGTCCGCCATCCGTCCGCGGACAACACGATCTCCGCCCTTAGGGCGATGTTCCCGCGCATGCAGATGCGCAAGATCCCGACCCGGCGCCTCCGGGAACTCCTCGCGGAAGCAGAGCGGGGCGCCGGCCCCGATTCCTCCACGGCTCGTGCGTTCCGGGGCGAACTAACTCGACGTGCACGACAGCGTCCCCGAAGTGGTTCTGAGCGCGGGCGGGTTCTTCACCGGTTGGTGACGGGAAAGGGGGGCCGATGAGCTCGGACTCCGTCGATCCCGACCCCGCAGAGTTCGTCG
>JAEHDI010000138.1 GCA_016880505.1 Bryobacterales bacterium
CCTCCCACGGGAAGCAAACGCCGGGCCGGACGGACGGCGCTGTCACCCACCCAGGGATGCCGGGCGTGGATGCCTCCCAGCGTGGCTCTACCGGCGCCTTGGCCGACGGGGAAGACGGAGAGCGGTAGCCGCCGTACTCGAGCGTTGCGTCGGTCATTGCCTTCAGGTTCTCGATCGTCGCATCGTTCTGCATGATGGCGCTCGCGTCCATGATGTAGCCGCCCTCGGCGCCGATGGTTTCAATCAGTTTGCGGCATTGCGCCTTCACCTGTTCGGGCTTTCCCAACGTCAACAGTGCGTTCGGAACTCCGCCACTGAGGCAGAATTTGCGGCCGAGGACTCGGTGGACCCGGTCAGGGTCGCCGCGGTCGATGTGAAAGATGATGCTGCCGGCGGGCAGTTCCGCGAAGCGCTCCAGGTGGGCGTCCCACTTGCCCTCGGCATAGAACAGCACTTGGTTTCCCTGGGCCCAGAGTGCCTCGACAATGGGCTTGAGCGTCGGCCAGTAGATCGTCTCGAAGTGCTCGCGCGAAATGAACGGCACACAGCCGCGATGCATCCAGATGGGGATCGGGACGCTCTTGCCGGGATCCGCGCTGGTGAGTGCAAGATAGCCGAGGTGCGGCATCAGCGCATGGCAGGCCGCCACGACTTTCTCGGGAATCTCCTTTAGGTCGAACGCAAGGCCAATGTAGCCGCGCAGCTTATCGGCGAGAATGTCGAGCGGCGCCTTCAGCATGCCGCAAATCGAGGAGACGGTGCCCGTTTCACGTCGCATCCGCTCGACCTGAGGCCCGAAAGCCGTGAAGTAGCTCAGCATCGACATCCCGCCCTTCACGAAGGAAAGGTTGTTGCGGTAGGTGACCGGCGTGCCCTTTGCGCTGACCTCGCCCGTGACACGCGGCAACCAGGTCTCGTACAGAAACCGCGTCGGGTCCTCGATCAGCTCGTCGTACTCCTCACGCTTCATGAAGGCTTCCCGCTCGGATGGCTCACGGTACTGGAAGCCGACGTCGGGACCGACGTCGATCCCAGGCACGCCGTAGTAGCGCAGGCCGATCGCCTGGGTGAGGCCGGTCCAGACGTAAACCATGTTGGGAACGACTGCGTCCCAGTCGTAGTCCTTACAGCAACGGATAACCGCCTCGAACGCTTTGTTGTAGTCGTGCGTGACCTCCTGGCAGGTGAGACCCGCGTGCCGGGCGGTGATCTCGGCGGCGAAGGGACGAAGCGGGACACGATCCGGCATCCCGTTGCGCATGGCGGTGACGTAGCGGTTCAGTCGCTCGGAGTACAGTTGCTCGAGGTCGGTTCTCATGCTCCGTGACATTGTACGCCGGGAGTGCCGGTGGATGGCCGGACCGCTCCCAGAGGGTTGCGGAGACGGCGCGTCAGGCGACTGTGGCCAGCCGTGGCTGGTACACGCAGTTGGGGTCGGATTCGAGATAGTTTCCCGTCAGCGCGTAGGCACGGGAACGGGAGCCGCCGCAGAGGTTCCGGTACTCGCAGTCTCCGCACTTGCCTAAGAGGTTGTCGCTGTTGCGGAGGGAGCGGAAGAGCGCCGAGTTGCGGTAGATCTCGACGATCGAGTCCCGGCGCACATTGCCCGCGGCCAGTGGCAGGAAGCCGCTCGGGTAGATCTCGCCGGTGTGGGACACGAAGACGAATCCCTTGCCATCGTTAATGCCGGCTTGCCGCTGGATAACGTCTCCAGCCGTGGAACGGACGGCGGCGCCACCCTCCGCCTTCCGCCTCTGTGCGACATAGCGGCGGTAGTGCTGCGCCTCGGTGGTCTTGATGTCGAATGGCGCGGTTTTCGAAAGCTCGTAGAGGAACCGGAACACGTCTTCGTACTCTTCCGGCGTCAGATCGTCGGAGCGCATCGCGCGGCCGGTGACAACCAGGAAGAACACGCTCCAGAGGCGTGCATCCCAGCGGGCCGCCAGCGTGGCGATTTCTTCGAGCCGCCCAAAATTATGGCGGGTGACGGTGGTGTTGATCTGTGTCGGGAGTCCAACCCGCCGGGCGTGCTCGAGCGCGAAGATCGTCCGCTCGAACGAGCCGTCCACTCGCCGGAAGCCGTCATGCGAGGCGGCGTCGGGACCGTCGAGACTGACGGCCATGCGGGCCACGCCGCAGTCGCGGAAGCCCTGAATCGCTTCCGCGGTGAGGAGCGGCGTCGCGCTCGGCGTCACGGTGGTGCGCAGACCGAGTGAGACGCTGTGCCGCAACAGGTCGAAAAGGTCGGGCCGTTTAAGGGGATCGCCGCCCGTGAACACCATCAGGGGATCGCCGAAAGTGCGGATCTCTTCGAGCAGACGGAAGCCCTCCGTGGTTGCGAGTTCCAGTGGGTTGCGGCAGGCGATAGCCGATGCGCGACAGTGAAGGCAGGCCAGGTCGCAAGCCTGAGTGACCTCCCAGATCACCAGGAACGGCGCCTCGTCGAAACTCCTCATGCTTCCAGCCTAAGCGCATTTCCTTCGGCCTCCTGTGACGAGTGTCACATCCTGGCGGGGACATCCCCCATAGCATTGGAAAGAGACGCAGGAGGGCGTTATGAACCTTGCAGAGAACAAGACAGCGGCTGCGGTGCCGGGGAAAGGGGCCGACTGGAACTCGGCCCCACTGCACTCGCTGATGGACCACATCGTAGGCATTCATCACGAGTACCTGAAGCTCGAATTGCCGCGGCTGGCCGACAAAGCCGGCCGGCTGGTGAAATCCCGCATGGAGAAACACGGCGACTCCTCCCTCGTTCCGCTGCTCGACACGTTTCTGGAGCTGAAGAGTGAACTGGAGAGCCACATGTGGAAGGAAGAGGTTGTGCTGTTCCCGCTCATCCGGAATATCGAGTCCGCAGCCACGGCCGGAGTCAAGGCGCCGCCGGCGCACTGTGGCTCGGTGAACAACCCGATCCGGGTGATGGAGCACGAGCACGCCTCCGCCGAGCGGGCGCTCGAGGAGATGCGGCGCATCACTGGCAATTACGCCGTTCCTGAGGGAGCTTGCGAAACCCACCGGACGCTGTTCGAAGCTCTGGGCGTCTTCGAGGCGGACTTGTGCCAGCACATCCGGCTGGAGAACGATATCCTGCACCCACGAGCGTCGGAACTGGAAACGCTGGTGAGCTGAGGCGAGGGGCGCGATGACCGTTGGGGTGTCAAGCCTCGCGTCTTTTCTTATACTGAAATTTGCTCCGCTTCCTGCTCGTCCTGTTCCTGGCTCTGCCATTCACCGGCGATTCGCAACAGTTCCACACCTATGTCGGCCGCGTCGAAACGGATTCGGTGCTGCTGGCCTGGGGCACAACGCAGGGCAATGGCAACACGATCGGCCGGGAATCGGAATCGCACGGGCCGGCTGAGGTGCGCATCAACGGCCGCACTTATGGCGAGTCCGCCAAAAACTGGACGATCATCCGCGGGCTCTCCCCCAACCGTGAGTACCCCTACGCTGTCACCCTGAATGGCCGTGAAATCGGCGCCGGGACGGTACGCACGCTGCCGGAGCACTCGGACCGGCTTGCCTTTCTGGTGATCGGCGACTACGGGACCGGGGGCCTGGCACAGTACGAAGTGGCCTCCGCGATGGCAAAGGTGGTCCGGGAACGTTCGAAGACAGACAACCCGGTCCGCTTCGTCCTCACCACCGGCGACAACATTTACGCATACCGGTGGCTCGGTTTCATCCGGACGCAGTCGGGAGACCGTGACCGGCACTGGCGAGCGAAGTTCTTCGAGCCTTACTCTGATTTGCTCCTGCATGTGCCGTTCTATCCGACGCTGGGAAATCACGACGGCGGCGAGAGCGAATCGGACGGCGATTTGGGTGTCTATCTGGACAACTTCTTTTTCCCGACGCCGAAACCGTCGCGATATTACAGCTTCAGCGTCGCCGGCCTGGCGGACTTTTTCGCGCTGGACTCGACCGATATCGCTACCAGTGAACGGCAGCCCATCTACGCCCCAGGCGGAACTGAGTCCCGGTGGCTGGAAAAGGCGCTCGCTCAGTCCAAGGTCCAATGGAAGATCGCATACTTCCATCATCCGCCGTTCAATGCGGGGCCTGGACATGGACCGAGCTTGGACCAGTTGCGCCACTGGGTCGACTTGTTCGGAAAGCACGGCGTTCAGATCGCTTTCAGCGGGCACGAGCATAACTTCCAATGGAGCAAACGTAACGAACGGACCGCCGGCGTGCAGTTCGTCATCACCGGGGCGGGTGGGGAGTTGCGGTCCCGCGATGTCCGCCGCCGGCTCGAGGCGGCGAACATTGCCGCTTGGGCCCCGCAGTGCCATTTTCTGCTGGTCGAGATCGAAGGCCAGTCTATGACCGTGAATGTGCTCGGTTCGACCGACGTCATTGTGCGCGACCGCACCGGCGGGCGAGTATCCCTTCCATTCCGCGTGTCGCTATAATACGGAAGACGTTCCCCGTTTTCTTTTTTTTAAAGTCCTCAACGCAAACTACAGGAGTGTCCATGGCGACCAAGAGAATAGGAATCTTGACCGGCGGCGGCGATGTCCCCGGGTTAAATGCAGTCATCAAAGGTGTGGTGTACCGCGGGAGTGAGAACGGATGTGAAGTGGTCGGTATCCGTCGCGGCTGGGAGGGGCTGACGCACGTCAACCTCGAAGACCCCGTCAGCCAGGCGAGGTACATCCTGCCGCTGAACCGCGAAAATACTCGCACCATCGACCGTACCGGCGGCACCTTCCTGCACACCACTCGAACCAATCCGGCCAAGATGAAGAGCCTGCCCGACCATCTCAAGGGCATGGAGTTTCCGAAGGCGGAGAGCACTAAAAAGGGCGTGACGTCGATCGTCCTGGACGTGACCAAACAGGTGCTGAAGAACCTCGAGATGCTCCGGCTCGACTACCTGATCGCCATCGGCGGCGACGATACCCTGAGTTACGCGGCGCGGCTGGATAAAGAGGGGTTCGGCGTCATTGCCATCCCGAAGACGATGGACAACGACGTCCAAAACACCGAGTACTGTATCGGCTTTTCGACGGCCATCACCCGCGCCGTCGACGCGATCGAGCGCCAGCGGACTACGGTGGGCTCGCACGAGCGTGTCGGCGTGTTTCGTGTGTTCGGACGGGACGCCGGTTACACGGCCCTCTATACCGCTTACGTAAACTCGATCCGTTGCGCGATCCCCGAGTATAAGTTCAATCTCGAAAGAATGATCGAGCTTCTGATCGCTGACAAGCGCAGCAATCCCAGTAACTATTCGCTGGTTGTACTCTCCGAGGGCGCCGAGTGGGAGGGATACCAGGTAAAGGAGTACGGCGAGCCGGACGCTTACGGACATCGAAAGAAGATGAGCGTTGGCGAGGACCTGAGCGGCGAGATTAAGAAGCGCACGGGCGAGGAGACGGTCGTCAGCGACCTCACCTACGATCTGCGCGGCGGTTCGCCCGATTTCGTCGACAAACTGGTGGCGACGACGTTCGGCAACATGGCTCTTGACGCGATTCAGGACAACAAGAGCGGTCTGATGACCGCCATCGTCAACGGCTGCTACTCCCTGGTCGAAATCCCGGATCCGAAGCGCGGCCCCCGCAAGGTCGACATCCCGACGATGTACAATACCGAGCGCTACCGTCCGAAGTACGATCTCAAGCTCGGCCTGCCCATTTTTCTGACTAAGGTGTAAGCCGTCTGTTTCAGCCGGGCAGCGCGGCGTCGTGCAGCGTTCGCCCGGCTTCCTCAATCTTCAAGTGGCC
>JAEHDI010001069.1 GCA_016880505.1 Bryobacterales bacterium
GTGATCGCCCAGAACGCCAGTTGGTCCCACGGCAGCAGATAGCCGGTGAACGAGAGGGCGAGCGTCAGCAAGAACAGAAGAACGCCGATCACCCAGTTGAACTGCCGCGGCCTCTTGTCCGAGCCCGTGTAGAAGACCCGGCACATGTGCAGGAATACGGAGATCACCATGCCGTGCGCGGCCCACCGGTGCATGTTCCGGAGAAAGGACCCCAGAAAGACCACGAATTGGAGGTCTTTCATGTCCTGGTAGGCTTCCGGCGGATGGGGCCGGTAGTAGAACATCAGCGCGACGCCGGTGGAGACAAGAATCAAGAATAGATAAAACGTGATGAAGCCGAGATACCAAGTATGTTTGAGCTTCAGCCGCTCGCTATGCACTTTGGTGGGGTGAATATGGAGCCAGAGGTTGTGGAAGACGAGTTCCGCCTTTCCCTTGCCGGTGGAAAGCGGGTCGCGGCGGAATACCGAGTGCCAGAGCTCTCCTATTGGGTTCATAATCACGCCATCAGCCGATAGGACGCGGACACCACATGGTCCTTGTCCACTCTCAGTTGGCCGTCGCGCGCCAAGGTGACCTCCAGCCACTCGAGTGGCCGCGGCGCGGGCCCGCTCTGCACCGCACCGTCAGAGGCGAACACGCTCCCGTGGCAGGGGCAATGGAAGCGGCGGTCGCTGCTGAAATACTGAACCGTGCAGCCCAGATGGGTGCAGATGGCGCTGGTCACCGCGAAGCCCTTCTCCTTGTCGCGAAACACGAAGATTTTTTCTTCCGGGAGAAAAGTGGGAGGGCCCAGCGGGAAGTCCCCCGGGTTGCCGATCGTGAAACTCTGTGGAGGCTCGTAAAACACGCTGGGGGTGAGGAACCGGACGACGGCCGCAAGGCTCACCCCTATGGCCGACCACAGGGCGGCCATCCCCGCGGCGCCCCAGCTCAGAAACGATCGTCGGTGCATAGCGTCATTCTCCAGAGGATCATTCGAAGACTTCCCGTTCCTGCTGTTCCAGCGCCTCCATGGTGATGGCGCCGGTAGGACACCTTTCGGCGCACAGGGCGCAGCGGACACATTTCTCTTCGTCCTTGATAATGGCGCTCACTTTTCCCTGCGGCAATTCTCTGGCCGTTACGCCGAAACGGTTCATGATCAGCGCATCGTAGCTACTGTCGCCCCGGATCTGAGCCAGGTCTACCAGACGCAGGCAATGCTCGGGGCAGATGTCCACGCAGCCATTGCAGAGGATGCACTTCGACCCATCAAAGATGGTGTTGACCTGGCACTGCAGGCAGCGCCGGCCCTCGGCGCGCCCCTGGGCTTCGTCAAAACCGAGTTCCACTTCCGCGATGCCGATGCGGCGGTTGGTGGGGAGGACGGGCATAGTCTGGCGCGGGGTGGTGAGGTAGCCGCGGGGCATCCGCCAGTGATCGAAGACGCGGAAACGGCTGAGCACCGTCTTGCTGGTCTTTCCGCTGAGGTAGACATGGATGGAGCGGGCGGCCCGGTGTCCGTTGGCCACCGCCTCCACCAGAATGCGAGGACCGAAGGCGACATCGCCGCCGGCAAAGACGCCCGGAGCGGTGGTCATAAGGTCGGCGCCGATCTTTAGCGTACCGCGCGAAGTGACCTCGATCGACTTCTCGCCGCCCAGAAAGGAAAGGTCGGCCTGCTGGCCAATGGCGAGGATCACGCTATCGCATGGAATGACTTTTTCTTCGTTGCTGTAGGCCGGGTTGAAGCGGCCATCCTCGTCGAAAACCGAAAGGCAGCGACGGACCCGAAGGCCCGCTACGCCCCGGTTCTCACCGGTGATCTCTCTCGGCCCCCAGCCGTTCTCCACGATGAGGCCCTCGTGTTCGGCCTCCACGACTTCGGTCTTCCAGGCGGGCATCTGCCCCCGCGATTCCAGGCTCACTAGCCGCACTTGCTCGGCGCCCGTGCGCAGGGCCATGCGTGCCGCGTCGAGGGCGGGTTGGAGGCTCTCAGCGCCCGATTCGGCGGCGCCCGAGTTCCAGGCAGGTTCCTGCACCAGGCGCAAAGCGGAGCGCGCCACGTCGACGGCGACGTTACCGCCGCCCACGACCACGACGTTCCGGCCCAACTTGACTTCGTACCCCAGGTTGACGTTGATGAGAAAATCGATCCCGTTGAACACGCCATCCAAATGCGCGCCGGGAATGCTGAGTTCGCGGCCTTTATTTAGCCCGGTGGCCAGCAGCACCGCGTCGAACTTGGAGCGGAGTTCCGAGAGCGTAAGATCGCGGCCCAGCGTGGCGCGCGTGTGCAGGGTCACTCCGAGAGCCAGGATACTGTCCACCTCCATCTTGATGATTTCCCTAGGCAGGCGAAAGTGCGGGATGCCGAGGTAAAGCATCCCTCCGGGAACCGGCGCGGATTCAAAGACCTCCACCGAGTAACCCAGTAAGGCAAGGTCGTGGGCGCAGGTCAGACCGCAAACGCCGGCTCCCACAATCGCGATCCGCTTTCCGCGTTTCGGCGCCGCCGGCAGGCTCTTGCGCGCGGGATCATGGCCCATCCCCAAGTTGTGCCGGTCCGTCGCGTACCGCTTCAGGGCGCAGATGGCGATGGGCTCGTCGATCTTGCCGCGCCGGCATGCGTCCTCGCAGGGGTGTGCGCAGATTCTACCCAGCACGTAGACGAACGGATTCGGGGCCCGCGCCAGCAGGTACGCCTCCTCATCCCTGGAGATCCCGATGGCCTGCACGTACCGGCCACACTCCGTGTGGATCGGGCAGGCGGTGCGGCACGGGATGTTCCGGTCAAAGTACTCCCGGTCCGGGACCGTGACCCGATAAGGCATAGAGGGCTCCCGCTATTTTTGAGCCTTCAGTTTTTCTATCTCTTCGTCGCTCAGAGCGCGGAAGAACGCCTTCGGATTCTTGTCCTTCCGGTTGGTCTGGTCGTACATCAGAAAGGTGAAAATGTCCTTTCCCTGACTGTCGCTGATGCCCGAGTTCGGCTTGTGCATCATGCGCTTGACGTAGCGCTCCCACCCATCGCGGGTCATCAATGTGTTGATCGGCCGCGCGATCGTATGACACTTGGAGCACTTTGACGAGAAGAGCTTGTAGTCTTTCTGAATGTCGGCCGGGTAGGCGGAAACATCGATCTTGTCCGGACCCTTGTCCTGGGGGAGCACCACATTGCTCTCCTGAGCCATGAGCGCCAGCCCAATGCAGCCCAGCCCCAGCATCATCGCTTGGAAGGTTTTTTGCATGCAAATCACTCCTTACCACATCAATCGCAGATCCAACTTGAAGAGCTTGTCGGTAGACACGGAGCCCGAGACGGGGTCCGTGTTGTGTTCGTGGCTGTAGGTCGCGCGGATGATGACGTTGCCGAGCTCCGTCAGCGCCTTCTCCCCGCCGATGGCCCAGGTCGCCGTGCGCGCCGTGGGCTCTCCCGCGATGGTCTGGCTAAGCCGGTCGTAGCGACCCATGAGAGCGAACCCTCGCTGGAGATAGTAGTCCGCCTCTCCGCGATATCCATTCACTGTGAAAGCCGTGGTGGCACCATTGAAGGTGTCCTTCCAGTCGTCACGGCTCCTGAGGGACCCGCCGAGCAGATCCAGCTTGTCGAAGAACAGGTAGTTGCCGAACAGACCGTAGCGCCGGATTGTCGGGCGGTAGGTGAACTCATCGGGCGTTCCCTGGTTTTGGACCTGGTCCTTTCGACCGTTATAAGTCATGAAGGTGACACCTCCATCGGGCCCAAACCAGTAATCGGCGTCAAACCAGAAGTCTTTGGAATTCTTGTTCGAGTCAAACAGGATCTCGCTGCCATCCGCGCTAACGCCGTTGGTAACTTTCGCGGACAGCCCCAGGACTCGTTTGAAAAAGGGTGAGGCCCAGGTGTAGCCTCCGTCGACCCCCACGGGGGCCTGGTCGAGAGAAAAATTGATGGGAGAACTGCTGGTGAGGAGTGTGCTGGCCTCCGGGAAAAGATTGAACATCATAGCGGCTCGCGTGCCCTCGCCCTCCTGCAACAGCATCCTACCAGCCTTGCCGAAGAAACTGCTGTTCGCGCGGCCTCCCGTGTACAGTATTGAGGCCTGTTCCAGCCCGCTCTCCCCGTCTTCGAAAAGCTTGTACTCTACGAAATAGGAGAAATTGGTCTGCGGAAGGGCTCCTCCCAAAAACAGCAGGGCTTTATCGAGATTGAAGCTGGACTTGGAGCTGGCTTCCTCCTCGCCCCCGGTTTTGTCAGCCGAGAAACTGCCTTGAGCCAACAATGCGGCGGAGTTTCCGAGATTCCACGAGATGCCTTTGTCCAGCTCGGAAATCTTCGGCGCGGGCTTAGTACCGTCCATCTCGTCCGGCGGCATCCGGTAGCCCAGCCGCTTGAAGATATAGCCGGTTTTATTCAGCACCGGTGGTATCGTGTGACACGAGTAGCATTTGACGCCGTACTTCCGAGCGAAAGCGGGGATCGCCTCCAAAGACTCCGGACACAGAAGGATGAAGAAGAGGCCCGCGAGGACCGGGATTGCAGCGGGAATCCAAGGTCGTCTTCTGGAAAGCTTCATCACGTATAGCTCCTCTCCACGAATTCTGGAGCTTTCACAGCACGCCTCCTTCCGAACAACAAGCCCTGTCGCCCGAAGGACTTACAGCTTGGCGGCAGGGGACAAGGGGATCTGATTCCCCGATGTCTCTGAGGTCAGTGCTCAAAATCCCGGCAGGTGCATACTACTGCGACGTTTTCGCGTACCAAATTGCTGTGGATTCTATTCCCCAGGCTGTGGATCTCGTTCGCGCCTCAACAACGCGTAGAAGGTCTGTCGATCCACCCCTGCTTCCCGGGCGGCGGCACTGAGATTGCCGCCGCAGCGCGCCAGGACCGCGCGGGCGTACGCGACCTCGAAGCTCGACAGATATCGCTCCCGAGCTACTTTCCAGGGGAACTGAGGCAGACTGGCGACCTCTTCCGTAAACGGGAAATCCTCGGCGAGATCTTCCGGTCCCAGCACTCCGTCCGCGTGCAGGGCCGTCAGCTTCTCCATCAAGTTCCGGAGCTGGCGGACGTTGCCCGGCCACGGCTGCCCGAGGAGCGCTTCGTAGAAACGCGGAGCAGCGGACAGGTTCTTGCCATACCGCCGGGAAAACCGTTCGAGAAA
>JAEHDI010001070.1 GCA_016880505.1 Bryobacterales bacterium
GGCCCGATACAAAGCGGCATCGGCCGCCTCGATCAACTCCTCCACGCCGGCCACATGAATCGCGGGATAGCCGGCAACGCCCAGGCTGATATGCACGTTCAGGCCTTCGATTTCGGTCTGCGCGACTTTCAGGCGAAGCGCCTCGGCCAGATTCACCGCATCTTCCACAACCATGCCGGGGAGGATCGCCACAAACTCTTCGCCACCGTAACGGCAGGGGAAATCGAAGGGACGGACCAGGCCCCGGAAGGAGCGGGATACCATTTGCAGAACGCGGTCGCCAAGCTCATGGCCATGAACGTCGTTGAAGCGCTTGAAGTGATCGATATCGAACATGATCACCGCCAGCGGTGAGCGGCTACGCACGGCACGGATGTATTCGGTATGCAGCGTGGCATCCAGAAAGCGCCGATTGTAGAGCCCGGTCAGCGCATCGGTCGTCGCCATGCGGTGCAGTTCGTCCTGCAGCGACCTCGCTTCCGTCACGTCGCGCAACAATGCCACGGACCCGACGACTTGTCCGGCACCGTTGCGGATAATCGAGGCATGGATTTCCAGGCTGCGCTGCCGGAAATCAATATCCCGGGGAGTGCCCGACCGCAGGCAGTCCTCGATGAAACCGCGATCTTCGACGACCTCGAAAAAGCCGGCAGCGACGATCGCTTCCGCGCTTCTGCCGAGCAATTTGACGGCCGCAGGATTCACCAGCACCACGCTGCCTGTCGCATCGGTGACGATGATGCCCTCCGTGGCTGTTTCGATCACCGTGGTGAGCTTGTCGTGCTCGCGACGCAAGCTCCGGTCGGTCTGTTGCAGCTCCGCGACCATCTGATTGAAACTTTCGCCCATGCGCCCGATCTCGTCGCCGCTGCGTTCGGCGACCTTGTACGCGAGATCGCCGTCCGAAATCCGCGCCATGGCATTTGTGACCTTTTCGATCGGCCTGACCACGACGCGGCCGAGCATGTAACCGGTCGCCAGCACGGTGACGAGCAAAGCAAGGCCCAGCAAGGCAATGGACTCGTGCCGTGACTTCAGGATATCGCGCTCCACCGCGGCCAGCGAGGTATCCAGGCGCAACATTCCCCGTACCGGCCTGGCCTTGCCGTGGCACTTGTAACAAGCCGTCTTGTTGACCAGTGGGGTCAGCAGGATCAGCTTGCGGTTGCCCGCGTCGTCATCGCCGTAAGCAATGACCGGTTCGCCGGTGTCGACGGCACGCCGCAGATCGGGATCATCAGGCTTCATGACCTGAATCGCTTGTTCGTCGTCGCGACGGGAAAACTGCTCTTCGCCCCGCCGCAAGTTAACCTCGTCGATGGTCTTGTTGTCGCGAAAGGCTTCGAAGCCGTCGGTGCGCATGATGCGGAACTGGATGATTTCGGGCACCTTCTTGATGCGATCGGCAAAAGCCTGCGCTATGTCCGCCGATCCGGCCAGCATCACACTGTGCAATCCGGCGCTCACCGCATCGTTGAGCTTGCGCACCGACGCCTCGTTCTGCTTCAGCAGCGTCCGCTCCTGGTGCCAGCTGAAAAAGGCTATGGTCGCAATCAGGCCCATCGTTGTGGCGATACCCACAACAAGGAGGATCCTGTACCTGATTCGATTGAGCACCGCGACCTTTCTTCCTTGCTGTCAGCCTGACCATGGGCGATGAAGGCTAACCCATCCCCATGGCCGTCGCAAGCCAGCGCGAACCGGACCCGCAGCAGTCGGTTAGCCGACTGTTGCCTGCGGGAGCGGGTCAGCGGATTCGGTGCAATCTGCCTATTGAATTTGGCGACGGCAATCGCATATCGGAAACACTTGATATGCAGAGGTCACCATGTCCGAATCCCTGATCGTCGTCTGTCCACACTGCCACTCGCCCAATCGCCTGCCCGCAGAGCGCCTCGCCGACGGCGGGATCTGCGGCAAGTGCAAGCAGGCTCTGTTCACCGGTAGTCCGACGGAACTCGACGCGGCCAGCTTCGACAGCCACGCCGGA
>JAEHDI010001071.1 GCA_016880505.1 Bryobacterales bacterium
CTTGTGCTGCTGTTCCCACTGCCCAGTAATCGGTGTCGCGTAATCGGTGCCACGCGTCCCCTGGGTCGTTGTCCGGACTGGGGTCAGTCATGTCGGGGAGCGTTGACTGAACGAAGCCAATCCCAGAATCGGACACCTGGCGAAGAGAAGACATTGGGAAAACCTCGGGTCTGGAAAGTTGAGGAGGAAGCGGGTAGCTGCCGTTTGCCTCCTGTCCGCATATTACGGGGCGCGATCGTAATCCTTGGGCGATGGGGCGGCAGGACCCGGATCTAACTGATTCCGAAAGAGTGAGTTGACGAGTTTGGGATGGATTGTGACCGGGAGTTCCCCAGATGGGTGTCAAACTGCCATACTGGGGCCAGAAAGCCGTGTTCACCCGGTCGATCATCCTTCTTCTGCTGGTTCCGGTGATTAGCGCCGCCAGGTGGGTGCGCATGGACGGCCCGCATTTCGAGCTTCTTACGAACGCTAGCGAGGCCACTGGGCGCACCCTGCTCGAACGGCTGGAAGAGATCCACGGCGTGTTTCGGAGTCTCCCCGGCAACCGGCCGGCCCCGCCTGTGCCAACCCGCGTGTTGTTGTTTCGATCGGAGTCCGACTTCCGGCCGTTTCGACTATCGGAGACCACAACGGGCTACTTCCAGGCAGCGCCGGAACGCAACTACGTCGTGATGAGAGACTCCGGGCGCGGCAACTCCCGGATTGCCTGTCATGAATATGTGCACCTTGTTTTGAACCATTCGTCGGCGCGCCTGCCGCAATGGCTCGAGGAGGGCGTCGCCGAATTCTATTCGACCCTGGATCGGGACGGTGGTCGCCTGACCGTTGGCAGGCCGATCCCGGAGCACGTTCGCACGCTGTCGGAAGTGCGACTTCTGGATGCGGATGCCCTCGCATCGGTCACGCACATATCGCCGCACTACAACGATCCCACAAAGACTCAGATTTTCTACGCCCAAAGCTGGGCATTGGTGCACATGCTAAACCTTTCGCCGGAATACCGGGACAAGATGGCCGATTTCGTCTCGCTGATCGAGGAGGGTGTGCCATCGGGAGCCGCATTCGAGCGCGCCTTCGGAAAGCCTATGCAGCAGGCCTTACAGGACCTCACAGTGTGGCTGCGCCGGGGGATCGGGACGGTCGCTGTTACCGGCATCGATGCGCCCGTTCCTGCCGGGAATAGTGCGCTTCGTGACCTCTCTGAGGTCGACGCAAACCTTGCGCAAGCGGAATTGCTGCTCCAGATCGGCCGGGTAGAGACTGCGGAAAGGATCTACCGGCGCATTGAACGAGAAGACCCACGGAGCCCAGACGCCCAGACCGGACTCGGAGCGCTGGCGCTCGAGCGCAGCCGTTACAGAGTGGCGCGTGAGCACTTGTTGCGGGCGATGGAGCTCGGCGCCAACGACGCGCGCACGCATTTTGAGTACGCCATGCTTCTGAGGGAGACCGGCGCAAGCCGCGACGAGGTCGTGGCCTCCTTGAAGAAGGCGATCAGCGCGGCCCCCAGCTTCGCGGAGGCTCATTTCGTTCTGGGAACGATGCTATCCGCCGCCGGAGACTACGCCGAAGCGGCAAATCATCTTGCGCGCGCCGCGTCGATCCTGCCCCGGCAGGCATACTTCTGGCACGCGCTGGCGCTCGCCTACCAGCACCTTGGGCAACTCGAGGAGGCAAGACGGGCCGCCTACAGGGCTGCGCACGCGGCCGTGACGGAACAGGAGGTCGAAATGGCCCGGGCGGCCATCCGGCTGACGGA